>DATGUT010000159.1:0-13426 GCA_035301185.1 Salinisphaeraceae bacterium | reverse complement strand
ACGCCGAACGGCACCAGGAAGAACAGCAGCGTGATCAGGACATCGCGCCGGTGCGGCTGATCCTCCGCGGCCAGCGCTTGCAGGTCGTAGCGCCTTGCAAACAGATCAATGCCGATCCACACCGCCAGGAAATACAGCAGGGCGGGCAGGAAGGCGGCGGCAATAATGCTGGTGTATGGCGTGCCGGTCAGCTCGACCATGACGAAGGCGCCGGCGCCCATCAGTGGCGGCATGATCTGGCCGCCCGACGAGGCGACGGCCTCGACCGCCCCGGCCAGCGCTTTCGGATAACCGAGCCGCACCATGGTGGGCATGGTGACTGCGCCGACTGATGCCGCATTGGCCGAGGCCGAACCAGACACCGAGCCGAACAGGGCGGAGGCCAGCACGCCGACCTTGCCGGCGCCGCCGCGCAGACGGCCGGCGGCGGCTGCGGCAATATTGAGAAAGCCCTGGCCGGCCTCGCCCGCGTTCAATACCGCGCCCATGATGACGAATATGGCCACCACGTTGACCGACACTCCCGTCAGCGAGCCCCAGATGCCGCCCTCGGTAATGGTCAGCGTGCCCAGCGTGCTGCGCATGGGCACGGCAGGGTGGCCGAACTGGCCGGGCACGTATTGGCCGAAAAATGCATACAGCAGGCAGACGAAGGCCACCAGCGGCAGTGGCCAGCCGATGGCGCGGCGCGCCATCTCCAGGACAATGCCCAGCAACACGATGGCGATTGCAATCTGCATGCCATCGCCGAGATAGCCATATTGATCGGCCAGCATGTCGGCATTGAAGACGGTATAGAAGCAGGCCGCCTCACCCAGCAGCAGCAGAAAAAAGCCGGACATCCGCTGGCGGCGCGTCTTCGCGCCGTAGACGAACACCCACGGCAGCGCCAGCGCGAGATGCAGTGGCCGCGCAATCAAGGCCGGCACCAGGCCGCTGAAGATCAGGCCCAGGTGGAAGGCAATGGAGACCAGCCCCAGGCCGATCCACACATAAGGCGGCCTGTCGGTGGCCAGGGCGAATGGCGCCGGTGCGGCAGTGGGCGCTGTCTGCATAAGCGTGGCTGGTCTGCGATTACAAGAAGGGCATTGCGGGCCTGCAGTCTTTCACTGCAGCAGCGGGCGCATGATCCGGCCGGCAAGGGCGAACGCGCGCCACGCCGGCCGGATGGAGCATGTCAGCGATACTGCATTCAGCGCATGGCGGCGGGAATCTCGATACCCGCTTCTTCGTAATAGCGGATGGCGCCGGGATGCAGCTGGACTTCTGTTTGCAGCAACATGTCCGGCATAACCGCCTGCCACCAGGGCGAGTTGTCGCTCAGCTCCTTCTTCTGCTGCCAGAACGTCTGCGTCAGCATGTAGGCCGTGTCATCATCCATGGCTGCGGTGGTGAACGCGACCACGGGCAGCGACGTGGTGGCAATGTCTTCGTCCACACCCGCGTAAGTGCCGGCGGGGATGATCTGCCTGGTGCGCCCGGTCTGCTCGATCTGCTCGTCCGTCATGCTCAACAGGGTCACCGGCGTGCCGGCGGCCGCCTCGATGACGTTGGGCGCCGGAAACGAGCCGGCCGTGACAAAGCCGTCGATGCGCCGGTTTTTCAGCGCATCGGCCGCGTTGCCCAGTTCTGCCGATGCGATCTTGACCTGGTCTTCAAGCTCGAACATTTGCAGATACTTGGCGCCTTCGTTGGCGCCGAACGTGCCCTTGCCGAGCAGGATCGTCTTGCCGGCAAGATCGGCCAGTTTGGTGGCGTCCTGGTCCGCGCGCACGATGAAGTGCATGGTCAGCGACGGAATCGGGAACAGCGCGCGAATCTGGCCGAAGGCTTCGCTGGGGCGCTTCTCGAAGGCGCCCTTGCCAGCCGCGGCGCTTGCGACCAGCGCTGGCGGTGAAGTGAACACGTAGTGGCCCGAACGCACGGCCGCCTCCATGACATTCTGCACCGAGCCCTGGCTCTCCTCGATGGTGAGGATGACATCGCCATCGCTGCCATCCTTGATTGCCTTGGCCAGCTCAACCGCCATTTGATAATAGGACGTGCCGGCCTTGGCCGATTTGTAGGCAATGCGCTGCTCGGCATGGACCATGCCGGCTGCCAGCAGGAGTATGGTCGCGGCGCCGACGATGCCGGCATGTCTTAGAAGTTGCTGCATGTTGTTCCTTGTTGTGGGAGTCGCAGTTGCAAGGGCGTAAAGATACCCGGCTTGCCTTGCCAGGGCAATTGGCAGAACTCTGTCATCTCGACTGGAGGGAGCCTGCGACCGCAATGGAGAGATCTCTCCCTGCCAACACCAGCTTCGTCAGCCACGGGCGTCGAGACTCCCCCACTGCGCGCTCCGGTCGGAATGACACACAGAGCCTGTCATCTCGACTGGAGGGAGCCTGCGACCGCAATGGAGAGATCTCTCCCCGCCAACACCAGCTTCATCAGCCACGGGCGTCGAGAATCCCCCACTGCGCGTTCCGAGGCCGGCGCTGGTCACGCGTTGCGGATGAAATCGCGCAGCAATGGCGCGATTTCGCTGCGCCAGCGCCTGCCACTGAACACACCATAGTGGCCGACGTCGGGCTGCAGGTGATGGCGGCGCTTCGCCGCAGGGATGTTGGGGCATAGTTGCTGCGCAGCTTCGGTCTGACCGGGGCTGCAAATATCGTCTTTCTCACCTTCGATGGTGAACAGGGCTGTGTTCTTGATCGCAGCCAGATCGACCGGGCGCCCGTGATGGGTGAAACAGCCCCGCGCCAAGTGGAATTCCTGGAATACACGCTGGATGGTGTCCAGATAAAATGCGGCCGGCATGTCCATGACCGCGAGGTAATCATTATAGAAGCGCCGGTGGCGATCAATATTGGCGGCATCGTTGTCCACGATTGAGTGAAACAGGCGCTTGAAGGCGTCCAGGTGGCGCTCTGCATTCATGGTGATGAAGCCGCTCAGCTGCAGAAAGCCCGGATACACCCGGCGCAGGGCGCCCGGATACGGCGGCGGTACGGTGTCGATCATGTGTTGGCTGAACCAGGCCAGATCGTGGCTGGTGGCCAGCTTGTTCGGCGCGGTCGGGTCGATGCGGGTGTCGATCGGCCCGCCCATGAGAGTTAGCGAGCGCGGCGTACAGGGGTGCCCATCCGCTGCCATGATCGCGGTTGCAGCGAGCATGGGCACGGCCGGCTGGCAGACCGCCAGCACATGCGTGTTTGGCCCCAGATAAGCCATGAAATCAATCAGGTAATCGATGTATTCATCGAGGCCGAAGCGTCCGGCAGCCAACGGTACCTGGCGCGCATCCCGCCAGTCGGTGACGTAGACATCCTGCTCGGGGACCAGGGCCTGCACGGTGTCGCGCAGCAGGGTGGAAAAATGCCCCGACAGCGGCGCCACGATCAGCAGGCGCGGATCATCAGGCCGATCCGCCTGCCGCACGAAATGCTTGAGCTGGCCAAAGGGGCGGCGATGGGCGATCTCTTCATGCACGGCGACGTTCTTGCCGTCACAAACCGTGCTGTCAATGCCGAATGCGGGCTTGTCGTAGCGCCGGGTCAGATCCTCGAATACATCGCAGGCGGCGACAATACTGCGCCCCGCAAAGGTATGGGCCAATGGGTTGAGGCTATTGCGAAACAACATGCCCTGGATGGCCGCGAGCGCCCGCATTTGTATGCTGGCAGCGCGATTCATTTCATATGCCTGATAAATCATGCTTTTCTCCCTTGCGAACTGAAGGTACCGCAATTTGTTATGAACATCCAGCGCAATTTGGCCCAAATCTGGCCAGCTGAGCCGGACTGGCGAGCCATTTATTAGGTACTTTCCCGACCTCGGGTTTACCCGAGTATAGGCATTGCATTCAGCATAGGTAAAGTCTGGCGCGTGCGCAGACCGGGCAAGGATTGGCTGCGGTTACGCTTGCAGATGCGTCGGCAGATGGACCGGCTCGGCGGGTACCGGCAGGCTGAACTGCCAGGCACCAGGGCGTCCTGGTTTGCGCTGCAGCCTGTGATTCAGGCGCAGAAACTGGCTGCGTGGCAGATCCTGTGCGCCCATGCGGTACAAATGGCCGGAGCCGACCTGCGAGTCGAGCAGCGGGAAGCCCCAGGCGGACAGTTGCCGGGCCAGCCACACCAGCGCGATTTTGCTGGCGTCGGCCTCGCGGCTGAACATCGATTCGCCAAAAAACATGCGCCCCAGGGCCATGCCATACAGGCCGCCGATGAGGCGACCATGGCGCCAGACCTCCACGGAATGGGCATCGCCGAGCGCATGCAGGCGCGCGTAGGCAGCGCGCATGTCGGCCCCGAGCCAGGTGCCGGGGTTGCCCGCCCGCGGCGCGGCGCAGCCTTCGATGACGCTGGCGAAATCACGATCCAGGGTGATGGCATAGTCCTGCTGCCTCAGCGTGCGCGCCAGCCGGCGCGACACGTGTACGCGATCAGTGAGGAAGACGGTGCGCGGATCCGGACACCACCAGAGGATTGACTCGTCGGGGTTGAACCAGGGAAAAATGCCGGCGGCATAAGCACGGCGCAGGCGCTGTGCGGACAAGTCGCCACCCATGGCCAGCAGGCCATTCGGATGGCTCAGCGCCAGCTGCGGATCCGGAAAAGCGGCATCCGGCGCATCGGGATCCAGCCAATAAATGCGCAGCGAGCTCAAGGCGTTCGCGGCGCCGGGGCGGCGCCCTGCGTCGCGCTGAAGCTGGTGTGGGTGCTCTGCTGTGCCTGATAATCCGCCATCAGAGCCGCTTCACGCGAGTTGAAATCGGCGACCGCCGCGGCCAGCTGCGGCTCTGCCATGACGTGCGCCGACCAGGTGGCAACCGGCTCGAAGCCGCGGTGCAGCTTGTGCTCGCCCTGGGCGCCGGCATCGAAGCAGCAAAGGCCATGGCGGATGCAATACTCGATACCGGCGTAATAGCAGGTTTCGAAATGCAGGCTGTGATAGTCCTCGGCGCAACCCCAGTGGCGGCCGTAAAGGGTGGTGTCGTCAACCAGCATGAACGCCATGCCGACCGGTTGCGCGTGGTGCATGGCAATGAAATACAGGACTTGGTCGGGCATTCTGCTGTGCAATTCGGCGAAAAACGCAGGCGTCAGATAAGGCGTCTGGCCGCGCACTGCATAAGTGCGGGCATAAAAAGCGTACAGCGTTTTTTGCAGCGCCGTCGTCAGTTCGTGTGGTGATCTGACTTCGACATGCACGCCGGCCTCATGCATGCGCCTGCGTTCGCGGCGTATGTTCTTGCGTCGCTTCGCGGTCAGCGCGGCGAGGAAATCGTTGAAATCACGATAGCCGCGATTGTACCAACGGTAATGGCAGTCGCGGCGCAGCGATGCGCCCGCCTGCGCGAGCGCCTGGCGATCCTCTGCGCCTGCAAACAGCGAATGCAGTGACGAGTGCTTGCGGCCATCGGCCAGCGCCGCCAGCTGCCGTGCCAGCGCGGCGCGGGCCGGCGCATCCCGGGCCAGCAGCCGCGGGCCGACCACGGGTGTGAACGGCACCGCGTTGAGCAGCTTGGGATAGTAATTCAACCCCAGTTGCCGATAGGCGTTGGCCCAGGCGAAGTCGAACACGAATTCGCCGAAGGAATGGCTTTTGCTGTACAACGGCGCCGCCGCAGCCAGCGTTTCCTGCTCGTCGTACAGCAACAGATGTGCCGGCTGCCAGCCGTGCTCGGGGGCGGCGCTGGCACTGGCCTCCAGCGCGGCCAGGAAACCGTGCTGCAAAAAAGGGTGGCGGCTGGCGAGCAGCGCATTCCAGGCGCTGGCGCCAAGGGCGGTGATGCGGTCGATGCGGCGGACGTCATACATGGCTGTAGTCTAGTCGCAACACAGCTGGAACAAAATCGACACGGCAATGGCATCGATGTCCGGCAAGGGTTGGACATCGACTTTATGTATTACATCTGGTATATCTGCTATATTATTGTTTTATTGGTTCTTAATTCAGGGCATAATCCCAAGGTACAGCCTCTTTCAAGGCAAACTGAACACAGGCATCATGCTCGAAGTGCGACAGCTCGTCCGTTTCCTCGTCCAGACCACCGGCCTGCAGCATGCGGCCCTGGTCATCGAAAGAGATGATGGCGCCGAGCGTGCGTACACGCAGTTCGCCATTGTTGTCGACGCTGTCGTCGAACTCGACCTGCACATAGCGCAGGCGCTTGTCCGCAAACTGGGGCAGGGTGTCGGTGCCTGCGGCCACGCGTGAGGCCTGCTCGTCGCTGAATTCCTCGATGGTATTGTCTTTTGTCAGCAGAAAATGCCGGGTTGGCATGGCGCCTCCTGAAACACTCGGGTATTACAGTATCAGTATGTGTGTTAACGCGGCGGATTCAAGTTCGCGCGCCGCGCCAGTGCGCGCGGCGCGGTTATAATTTGCAAATGCGGATGGAATTCCATGGTTGAAACAACAGCGGCAGCCGCAGCGGCTGCCCGGATGGGGTATTGATGGCACGTGCGGCAACCAGCTCAGCCAAGGGCAGGAGCACAAGCAAGCGCAGCGCAACCGGCAAGCGGGGCAAGCGCAGCAAGACGACTTCAACGGCAGCGGCGGGCACCGCCAGCAGCGGCCCGCAAAGCCGCTATCAACAGCGCCTGGGGCGCCTGCTGCGCGAAGCGGTGCTGTTTGCGGCGGCGGCGGTCACCGCGTTTCTGCTGGCCGCCTTGCTGACTCACGATGCCACCGATCCCGGCTGGTCGCGCCTCGGCGACGGCGGCGCCGTCAACAACATGTTCGGCACGCCAGGCGCTTGGTTTGCCGATGTGCTGCTGAGCCTGTTCGGCTGGCTCGGTTATGTGTTCCCGTGGCTGATCCTGTATGGAGGCTGGCTGGTTTTTGCCAGCATCCAGCGCGGGCGCGCCACGGTGCTGACGCGCAGCATCCGCGGCACATCGCTGTGCCTGTGGCTGTTGTCCAGTTGTGGGCTGGCGTGGCTTGCGCTTGGCGACAGCGCCGCCTTGCCGCAGGGCAGCGGCGGCATCCTCGGCATGGGGGTGGGCAATCTCCTGAGCAGCGTCATCAATCGCCTGGGCGCGATCTGGCTGCTGTTCACCGTATTCGTCATCACCCTGTCCACCGGTCTGGGCTTTTCCTGGCTGGTGGTAACCGAGCGGGTTGGCCACTTCGTGTTGTCCAATGTGCGTGATGGCGGCGGTGGCTTGCTTGCACGCGTCCAGGCCTGGCGCCGTTCGCGCAGCGAAAAGGCAGCGCAGAAGGCGGACAAGAAAGCAGCGAAAAAGACGGCACAAAAGGCCGTGATCGCAACGCAGAAACCCACGCGCAGCGAAAAGAAGAAAACCAAGGCCAAGGCCGGGAAAAAACGCATCGAGCCGACCTTCATGCCCGACACCGGCATGGCCAGCGCGCAAGCGACTGCCGGCAACAAGCGCCGCAGCCCGCAGCTGGCGCAACTGAGCCTGCCCATGGACGATGAGTTCGCGGCGGATATTCCGGCCTACGATCCGGCCAAGGACCCGCCACTGCCGCCCACCGCGCTGCTGGATGCGCCGCGGGCAAGCGCCCGGACCAGCGCCGAGGACGAAGCTGTCCTGCAGCGCATGTCGGGTGAACTGGAGCAGCACCTGGCCGATTTCAACGTCCAGGCCAAGGTCGTGGCCGTGCGCCCGGGCCCGGTCGTGACCCGCTTCGAGGTGGACCCGGCGCCGGGGGTCAAGGTCAGCCAGATCAGCAACCTGGCCAAGGACCTGGCGCGCGCCATGTCCACCACCAAGGTGCGGGTGGTGGAGGTGATTCCCGGCAAGTCCGTGGTCGGGCTGGAAATACCCAATAAGGCGCGCGAAATCGTCGCCCTGCGCGAGATCGTCGAATCGGCGCGTTATCGGGATTCCGCATCACCGCTGACCTTGGCGCTGGGCAAGGACATCGGTGGCGCGCCGATCATTGCCGACTTGGCCAAGATGCCGCACCTGCTGGTGGCCGGCACCACCGGCTCCGGCAAATCGGTGGCCATCAACGCCATGATCCTGTCGATGCTGCACAAGGCCGAGGCAGCCGACGTGCGCCTGATCCTGATCGACCCGAAAATGCTGGAGCTGTCGGTGTACGGCGGCATTCCACACCTGTTGGCGCCGGTGGTCACCGACATGAAGGAAGCGGCCAATGCCTTGCGCTGGTGTGTCGGCGAGATGGAGCGGCGCTACAAGCTGATGGCGGCGCTCGGAGTGCGCAACATGGCCGGCTTCAACCGCAAGGTGAAGCGGGCCATGGAGGCCGGCGCGCCACTGGTTGACCCGCTGGCACAGCAGGGGCAAAGCAATGATGCCGCGCGCGCCGGCGAGCCGCTGCCCAAATTGGAACCGATGCCGGCCATTGTGGTCATTATTGACGAGCTGGCCGACCTGATGATGGTGGTCGGCAAGAAAGTGGAGGAGTTGATTGCCCGCCTGGCCCAAAAGGCACGCGCCGCCGGCCTGCACATGATTCTGGCAACGCAGCGGCCGTCGGTCGATGTGATCACCGGCCTGATCAAGGCCAACATCCCGACCAGGATCGCGTTCCAGGTCGCCTCGCGCGTGGATTCGCGCACCATCCTCGACCAGCAGGGCGCGGAAAGCCTGCTCGGCCACGGCGACATGCTGTATCTGCCGCCGGGCACCGGCTTTTCCACGCGCGTGCATGGCGCGTTCGTGGACGATCACGAAGTGCACAAGATCGTGGAATATCTGAAGCAGGTGGAAACCCCGGAATACATCGATGAAATCCTCGAAGGCGGCAGCACGGGTGCCGGCGGCGAACTGGCCTTGGATGAAGATGCCGAAGCCGATCCGCTGTATGATCAGGCCATTGCAATCGTGACCAAATCGCGCAAGGCGTCGATCTCCTATGTGCAGCGGCGCCTGCGCGTGGGCTACAACCGCGCGGCACGTCTGATCGAGCAGATGGAAGAAGCCGGCGTGGTCGGCCCCCAGGAAGGCAGCAGCGGGCGCGAAGTTCTGGCGCCGCCGCCGCCGGATGATTGAGCGTCTTGGCCAGGCTTGCCGCAGGAACAGCGGGTTCAGCACTGCTTCATGGCATGCCCGTAGCCTGTCTGCAGATTCGGATGATGGAGTATTAATGCGCGTATTCAGCTTTTTCCTGTGTGCCGTGGCTCTGCTGGCAGCCCCGCTTGTGCAGGCCGATGACTCGGCTGCGTTGCAGCGCTTTTATCAGGAAGTCGATTCGTTGTCGGCCCATTTCGAGCAGCAGCAGCTGGCCGAAGATGGCGCCGTGCTGCGCGAATCGAGCGGCATCTTCCTGCTTTCCCGGCCGGGCAAGTTCCGCTGGGAATACGATCAGCCCTATCGGCAGATCATTGTCAGCGATGGCGATGTGCTCAAGTTTTATGACGTGGGCCTCGCCCAGGTCACGATCCGCGCTGCTTCCGGCACCCTCAGCTCGACTCCGGCGCTGCTGCTCACGGGCAGTGTCGACCTGCAACAGGCATTCGTGGTCGAGGAGGCGGGCCGGCGCGATGGCCTGGCGTGGCTGCGCCTGACCCCGCGTTCCGAGCACAGTGACTTCAAGGAAATCCGGCTGGGCCTGGACGCTGGCCTGCCGGCGGCCATGGAACTCGATGATCAGCTGGGCCAGACCACGCATATTCGTTTCTTCGACATCGAAGTCAATCCATCCCTGCCCGCAGCCCGCTTCGAGCTCGTCGTGCCGGATGGTGTCACGGTCGTGGATGCACGCGAGCAGGACACGCAACAACTGCGCTGACGGTCGCAGGCAAGCGCTGGCTGGCAGCGGCGCTTGTGGCCGGCGGCTGCAACTTTTCAATGGCTATGGCAGCACAAGACGAAATCCCATTGGATGAGCCGCATGACGACGCCCGGCCGCTGGCCGATCGCATGCGCCCGCAGACGCTGGCCGAATACGTCGGCCAGGAGCATATTCTCGGCGCCGACGGCCCGCTGCGCCGCGCGCTGGCCCAGGGGCGCATCCATTCCATGATCCTGTGGGGGCCGCCGGGCACCGGCAAGACCACCCTGGCGCGGCTGCTGGCCAATCGCATCGAACTGCGCTTCGTGCAGATATCCGCGGTCATGGCCGGGGTCAAGGACATTCGCGCCAGCGTCGCCGACGCGCAGCAGGCGCGCACCCGCAATGGCCAGGGCACGCTGCTGTTCGTCGACGAAGTGCACCGCTTCAACAAGGCGCAACAGGATGGCCTGCTGCCCTATGTGGAGGACGGCACCCTGATCCTGATCGGCGCCACCACGGAAAACCCCTCGTTCGAGGTCAACAACGCGCTGCTCTCGCGCACCCGGACTTATGTGCTCAAGGCGCTTGACGCGGCCGCGCTGCGCCAACTCATCGACCGCGCCCTGGAGGACGAAACCCGCGGCCTCGGGCGCCTGCACCTGCACATGGACGCGGCCCTGCGCGAGCAGCTCGCCGCGCGCGCCGACGGCGATGCCCGGCGCGCCCTCAACCTGCTCGAGTTGGCCGCCGATATTGCCTCCGGGCGCGCCGGCGAAACCACCGCGATCACGCAGGCGGATCTGCAGGCGGTGCTGCGCGATGGCCTGCGCCGCTTCGACAAGGGCGGTGATTATTTCTACGATCAGATGTCGGCCCTGCACAAGAGCGTGCGCGGCAGCGATCCGGATGCGGCGCTGTACTGGCTGGCGCGCATGCTCGAGGCCGGCTGCGACCCGCGTTACGTCGCGCGCCGCGCCACGCGCATCGCCAGCGAAGACATCGGCAATGCCGATCCCCGAGCGTTGCGGCTGGCGCTGGATGCCTGGGAGAGCTACGAACGCCTGGGCAGCCCGGAAGGCGAGCTGGCCCTGGCGCAAGCCTATGTGTATATGGCCTGCGCGGCGAAATCGAATGCCGTTTACAGTGCCTTCAAGGCGGCCTGGCGGGATGCGCGCCAACATGGTTCGCTGGAAGTGCCGCTGCATATTCGCAACGCACCGACCAGGCTGATGCAGGATCTCGGCTACGCCAAGGGCTATCGCTACGCGCACGACGAAGCCGATGCCTATGCCGCCGGCGAGCATTATCTGCCGGACAAGCTGCGCGGCACCCGCTATTACGAACCACCGCCGCGCGGGCTGGAGATCAAGATCGGCGAGAAGCTGGCCCGCCTGCGGCAAAGCGATGCCGCCTGGCAGCGCAGCCGGGGTACGCCCGGCGATTCCGAGCGCAACGACTAGGCCCAGACGCACGGCGCTGCTGCGAACAGCCGTGGCAGGCCGGATGTCGGCTTTTGGTCGCGGGGCCACCGATCCAACAGGTCACAATCGCATACTCATGAATCCCGTGCTATAGGCAAAAGGTCTTATTCACGCTATGGTAAGCAGGGGCGGACCGAGGAGGAGATCAGCAATCTGCAGGTTCGTGCCATCAATGAGTTTCACGAATGGGATGACTGATGAACGCCGGCATGGCTGCCAATAAGATCATAATTGCAGACGACCACCCGCTGTTTCGGGCGGCTCTGGCACAAGCACTGCAGCAAGCGTTGGCTACGCCCGATATCGTAACGGTGGGTTCGTTCGCCGATCTGAGCGCGCAGTTGGCGGAGCATGATGATGCGGATTTGCTGCTGCTCGATCTGAACATGCCCGGCAGCCGCGGCTATTCGGCCCTGGTGCATGCGCGCAGCGTGGCTCCGGCCTTGCCGGTGATCGTCATCTCCGCCTTCGAGAGTGCCAAGGTTGCCACGGCCTCGATGGCGCACGGCGCTGCCGGCTTCATCCCCAAGTCGGCGTCGCGCGAGACCATGGCCGAAGCGATCCAGACCGTGCTCGGCGGCGATACCTGGCAGCCGCAGGAGGCGTTGCCGGAAGGCAGTGACGCGAACAGCTTCACGCAAAAGCTGGCCCGCCTGACGCCGCAGCAGCAACGCGTCCTGGTGATGCTGACCGAGGGCTTGCTGAACAAGCAGATCGCGCTCGATCTGGGAATTTCCGAGGCCACGGTCAAGGCCCACATCACGGCCATTCTGCGCAAGCTCGGCGTGCAGACGCGCACCCAGGCGGTGATTGCCGCGCGCAGCCTGGAGATCGATTGGCGCGCCTATGCGCAGCGCGACAGCGACGCGCCGAGCTGAGCCCGTTTCTTCAAGCGCGCATCTTGCGTCTTGGCAGCCGTGCCTCGATGTGGCTGAGCACGGCCCGCAGCTTGGCCGGCGCCACCGGCTTGTAGAGGATGGAAACGCCCAGGGCGCGCGCCTGCTGGCGGATGGCCCGGTCGCGATTGGCGGTGATCAACACACAGGCCGGCACCCCTTGCTGCAGCAACTGCTCGATCACTTCCAACCCGGTGGCGTGATTGTCGCCGAGATTGTAGTCGATCAGGGCGGCGTCGAAAGCGGCGGCCGCCAGGTTTGCCTCCTGCGGATCGAACAGCAGGCGCGCGCTGACCTGTATCTGCCAGCGCTGCAATAACTCATCCAGCGCCGCCAGCGACGCCGCATCGTCATCCACGCACAGCAGTTGCAACCCGGCCAGCACCGGCTCCGGTTCGACTCGCTGCTGCGGCAGGCTCGGTGGTGCCGGGCGCGGCGCGCGGCGTGCCACCTCAAGGCTGAACATCGTGCCCCGGCCGGGCTCGGACTGCACGCGAATCGCATGCCCGAGCATGCGCGCCATGCGATCGGCCAGCGACAGGCCGAGCCCCAGGCCCTGATCGTTGTCCTGGATATTGTCGCCGCGCTGGAACTCCTCGAAGACATGCTCGATCTGATCTGCGGCGATGCCCGGCCCCGAATCCCAGACTTGGATTTCCAACGTCTCCGGACGCCGACGACAGCCGATTCGCACGCGCCCCGCAGCGGTGTAGCGCACGGCATTGGCGAGGAAATTCTGCAGTATGCGGCGCAGCAGGCTGGCATCGCTGTGCACCCAGCAACTGCTCGGCAGGCAGGCAAAATCCAACCCGCGTTCATGCGCCAGCGCCTGGAACTCCGCCGCCAGCGGCGCCAGCACCTGGCTGATGGGGAAAGTCTCCAGGCGCACATCCCAGCTGCCGGCGTCGATCTTGGAGATGTCCAGCAGCGGGTTGAGCAGCGCCTGGGCGGCGCCGAGCGAGCTTTGGATATTGTTCAGCGCGCGCTGCATTTGTGCCGCATCCTGCTCCGGTGGCGCCGCCGCGAACAGGCGCGCCGCATTGAGTGGCTGCAGCAGGTCGTGGCTGGCCGCGGCCAGGAAGCGGGTCTTGCTGAGATTGGCCCGCTCGGCTTCGCGCCGGGCCTCGTGCGCCTGGCGCTGGGCCAGCGCCCGCTGGTCATTCTCGATGCGCAGCTCCGCGTTGGCGTCGCGCAGCGCCGCCGTGCGCTCGGAGACGCGGACTTCCAGCTCCTCATTGACCTGCTTCAGCGCCGCTTCCGTGCGCTTGAACACGGTGATGTCGTTGTACGTGGTCACGAAGCCGCCGCCGGGCAGGGGGTTGCCGTGGATCTGCAGCACGGTGT
>DATGUT010000158.1:0-11204 GCA_035301185.1 Salinisphaeraceae bacterium | reverse complement strand
TTGGCCGACCTCGGTGTCGAAGCCATCCGCGAGTGCACGGATAAACTCGGCCGCATGCGCCCGCTCCGCCGCATCCTCGATGGCGGCGCGATCGGCGCTGCCGAGGCTACCGTAAGCGATATTGCGCGCCACGGTGTCATTGAACAGCACCACGTTCTGCTCCACCAGACTGATCTGGTTGCGCAAATCCGCCAGTGGATAGGCCGTGACGGGATGCCCGTCGAGGTGCAGGCTGCCGTGCTCGATTTCGTAAAAACGCGGCAACAGCGACAGCAGCGTGGATTTGCCGCTGCCGGAGCGCCCGACAAAGGCAACCGTTTCGCCAGGCTGGATCTCGACGTTGATGTCGCACAGCACTGCATGCTGCGTACCTGGATAACTGAAATACAGGTGCTTAATCTCGATGTGGCCCTGGGCGCGCTGCAATGGCCGGGTGCCAGCATCCGGCTCGCCGGGCAGGTCGAGAAAGGCAAAAATCTCGTCGGCGGCGGCCATGCCGGCCTGGATCTGGGCGTTGACCTGAGTAAGGCGCTTGATCGGGCCCATCATGCCCATCATGGCGCCGAAGAATGCAGCCAGCTCGCCCGGTGTCATCAGGTTGTTGCCACTGTCGTTCAGCACCAGGGCAACAATGCCGGCCACCGCGAGCGCGGCAATGATCTGGATGATGGGCACGCTGGCAGCCTGGGTGGCCTCCTTGCGCATCGACATGCGCCGATTGCGCTCGTTGGCGCGGTGGAAATTCTCCGTTTCACGCGCCTTGCCGCCGAATATCTTGACCACCCGCTGACCGGTCAGCACCTCTTCGCTGATGCTGGTGATGTCGCCCATCGAGTGTTGGATGCGGGCGCTGTAACGGCGAAAGCGCCGCGAGATATGCGACGTCAGCCAAGCAATGATCGGCCCTGCGATCAGGGTAATCAGCGTCAACGACCAGTTCAGGTACAGCATGAGTCCGAGAAAGCCGAGCACGCGCACGCCATCCTGCATGACTGTGGTCAATGCGCTGGTGGCGGCACTGGAAATCTGTTCGGTGTAATAAGTCAGCTTGGCGGTGGTCTTGCCAGTGGAGTTTCGGTCGAAGAACGTGTTCGGCAGCTGCAGGTAGCGGGCGAAAATGTCGCCGCGCACGTCGAACACGACCGCCTTCGCCACCCAGGCCATGCCGTAGCGGGATAGAAAACCGCCCAGCCCGCGAATGATGAACAAGACCAGCAGGAAAATCGGGATCCAGGTGATCAGAAACGGATCGCGCTCGACGATGCTGCCATCCAGCAACGGCTTGACCAGGTAAACCAGCATGACATCGCTGCCGGCATAGGACACCATGCCGACAATCGCCAGCGCCAACCAGTGCTTGTAGCGCCAGGTATAGCGCAGCAGGCGCGGATAAATGCGCTGCATCGAAGCGATGATGGATTCCCCGCGATCCTGCACCACGCTCAGCTCCCCTCCTCTAGCACGGCGATGTCAACCGTGGTGAATTCCCGGCTGGCGGCAGCATCCAGCACGCGCACGACAGCGCCATGCGTGGCCTTGCGATCGGCCCGCAGGAGCAGCACGTGCTCGGCATGGCGCTGCTGCCAGGCGGCCATGGCCGCGGCCAGATCAGCCGCGGCAATCGGCTCATCAGCGATGTGGTACTGATTCTTGGCATCGACCACGACCTCGAGGAAGGCCGGCGCCGCGTCCTGCTCCGCCGAAGCCGCTTGCGGCAAAGCCAGCGACAGGCTTGATTCAGCGACAAACTGGGTCGAAACCATGAAAAAGATCAACAGCAGAAACACGACGTCAATCAACGGCGTCAGGTTGATTGGCGGTTCTTCCGGCTGGCGTCGGGCGATGCGCATCAGCCACCCACCTTCTTGGCACGTACCTGGGCATCCAGCAGCTTCGCGGTATAGGTTTCGATGCCGAGCAGCAACTCGTCGACACGCCGCTGGAACAGGCGATAGGCAATCAGCGCCGGAATGGCGACGCACAAACCGGCGGCGGTGGTCAGGAGTGCCTGCGAAATACCGCCGGCAAGTGCCTGCGGATTGCCGGCGCCATGCAGGGTCATGGCGGTGAACACCTGAATCATGCCGGCTACCGTGCCGAGCAGTCCCAACAAGGGCGAAATGGCGGCGATCGTGCCCAGCGTACTGAGATAACGCTCCAGGTCATGCGCCACGCGGCGGCCGGCCTCTTCGACTCGCTCGCGGCGCACATTTTCGTTGGCATCGCGAAAAGCCAGGGCCACCGCCCACACCTGGCCCAGCGGGCTGTGGCCGCGCAACTGGCCGATGTCCAGCCAGTACGGCGGCTCGCTTGCGGCAAAGGCCGGCAGCTGGCCGGTCAGGCTGCGCGGTAATACGTATGACCGGCGCAGCACCCACAGCCGTTCCAGAATAATCGCCAAGGCCAATAGTGAACACAATATGATGGGCAGCATCAGCCAGCCGCCCGCTTTGAGTAAGTCCATCATGTGGATCGTGGAATTTGCCTGCCAATAGGGTACGAAAAGCGCTATATTACTTGCTGGCGGCAAGAGCCCGCCACCACGGCCACGCTAGTTCGGGTCGGGAATCTGCCACAGCCGCGGCCGCAGCACCCGCCAGCGCTGCACGACAATCGGCGCCTGTGGCCAGACGGGCGCGATCAGCGCGCCACTGTCTGCGGTGGCAAATACTTGTGCGCCCTGCTCCCGGTAGCGCGCCACCACCTCTGCTGCCGGAAAATCCCAGCGATTATGCCAACCGCTGGGGATCAACGCATAAGCCGGCGCCGTGGCAGCCACGAACGCGGCGGTCGATGACGTGGCGCTGCCGTGATGCGGCACCACCACGATATCCGCAGCCAGCGCCGTGGCCGCACGCTGCACCAGCGCCTGTTCCACCTCGCGTTCGATGTCGCCCGCAAGCAGCGTCACCCCGCCCGGCCCGCTGACGCGCAGCACACAGGAGCTGTTGTTCTCGCTCAGGTCGGGATTGGGCTCGAGCGGATGCAGGATCTCGAAATCGACGCCATCCCAGTGCCAACTCTGGCCACTCTGACACGGTCGTGTTCCGCCGGCGCCGGAATAATGCCGCACCGGCACGAGTTGCTGCAGGGCCGCCGCGCCGCCGATGTGGTCATTGTGGCCGTGGCTGACAAGCAGTCGATCCACGGTCTTGAGTCGTGCCTGGCGCAAGTAAGGCACGACAATGGCGCTGCCGGCGTTGAAACCAGTGCGATACGCAGGACCGGTGTCATAAACCAGCACATGATTGCGCGTTTGTACAACAGCAGCCAGCCCTTGACCAACATCCAGCACAACAAGCTGATAGCCACCAGCGGGAATCGTCTGTCCGGGTGGGCGCCAGCTGAGCAGCAGCGGCAACAGCAATATTGCCCCGAGCCAGCGCCCGGGCAACCCGCGCGGCGCAAACAGCAGCGCAACACCCAGCAATGCGAGCGCCACCGCCAACAGCCCGGGAGCGGATTGGGCAATGGCCGCCAGCGGCCAGGCAGCCATGTGCGCCAGCAGCGACCAGCCGGCGGCCAGGACATCGGCGCCATACTGCAACAGCGGCGTGCCCAACGCCGGCCACAGCAGCAGCAACAGCACGCTGAGCAGCAGCAGTGGCAGAAACAGACCAGCCAACGGCAGGATCAGCGCATTGACCAGCGGCGACACCAGCGAAGCCTGGCTGAAAAGGTACAAGGTCAACGGCGCCAGCCCGAGGGCGAGGCCGAATTGCAGCCATAAAAACAGACTGAGCCTGCCGCGCGGGCGCACGCGCACCAGATACACGATCCAGGCAACGGCACCAAACGACAGCCAGAACCCCGGCGCGAGCACGGCCACCGGATGCCAGAGCACGACCACAAGCGCCGCCAACGCAAGAATGCGGGAAAAACTGATGGTGCGCGTGTACAGCAGCGCCGCCAGCGCCACCGCCAGCATGACCAGCGCGCGCAGGGTCGGCAGCGCCAGCCCCGCCAGCATGGCATAGGCACCGGCGCCGATGAGTGCCGCCAGCGCCGCCAATGGCAGCGCCGGCACGGGCCTCGGCAGGCGCAACAGCAGCCAGCGGCCGATGAACAACAGCCAGCCGGCGACAAGACCGATGTGCCAGCCGGAAATGGCGACGATATGGGAAGTGCCGGTATGGCGGAAGACCTGCCACTGCGCGTCGCTGATGCGCATGGTGACGCCAACCGTCAGCGCCTCGATGATGCCGCGCATGGGATGCGCATCAAGCGCTGTGGCGATGGCGGCGACGACGCGCTCGCGCAGCCGCCCGATGGGCATGGCGCGGGTCGCGGCGCAGGCGCGGGCAGCCTTGATGTAGCCGGTCGCGCCAATGCCCTGGCGCCAGAGCCAGGCCTCGTAATCGAAGCCGCCGGGGTTGGCCGAGCCATGCGGCGCGGAGAGTTTGACCTGCAACTCGTAGCAATCACCCAGGTGCAATTCCGGCGCATCGCCATACCACGACAAGCGCAGGCGCTGCGGCGCCGTGTCGCTGGCAAAGGCAAAGCGCGTGCGATAGGCTAACACTTCCGGCAGACCGGACACATGACCATGCAGCCAGCGGATTTCGCCATGTGCTGCAGCCGGCAGGCGCTGCGCCATCTGCTGCTCGGCAAGAAATGTGGTCCAGGCGGCGCTGAGCGCGAGGGCGACGACCAGGGTACGACCGGGAAAGCGCAACAGGCACACGGCCAGCACCGGCACGAACCATGCCAGCGGCAATAACTGCGGCAACGCATAAACCAGACAGGCGCCGGCGATGACAGCCAGCGCAATGACGCGCAGATCGCTCCCCAGACGGGCTACGTCAGCACCTCGTCTGCAGCGGCCGTCAAGTGTCCCTGCTCCAGCAGCCAGACCTGATCCATGCGCCGTGCCAGCTCGCGATCATGCGTGACCATGACCAGGCTGGTGGCGAGCGCAGCATTGAGCTCCAGCATCAGATCAAACACACCCATCGCGGTCTTGTGATCAAGGTTGCCGGTCGGCTCGTCGGCGAGGATGCAGGCCGGCTGCGTCACCAATGCCCGCGCCACGGCGGCGCGCTGGCGTTCGCCGCCGGACAATTCGGTGGGCTTGTGTTCGGTGCGTTCGCCAAGACCGACCTTGTCGAGCAATTCGCGCGCCGCCTGGAACGCGGTGCTGTTGGAACCACGGCGCATCAGCAACGGCATGGCGACGTTCTGCAGCGTGGTGAACTCCGGCAGCAGGTGATGGAACTGGTAGACGAAGCCAAGCGAGCGATTGCGCACGCGCCCGCGCGCGGCATTGGACAGACGAGTCATGTCCTGTCCCTGGATAAACACGCGTCCGCGGCTGGGCATGTCGAGGCCGCCGAGCACATGCAGCAGCGTCGACTTGCCGGAGCCGGAGGCGCCGACAATGGCAATGCGATCACCGGGATTTACGGTCAGGGTGATGCCGTCCAGCACGGTGATTGGCTTTTGCACCTCGGTAAAGGTCTTGCTCAAGTCGGTGCAGGCAAGCACTGGCGTGGTCTCAGTCATAGCGCAGTGCCTCCGCTGGCTGCACCCGGGCTGCGCGCCAGGCCGGATACAACGTCGACAGGAAACTCAGCCCCAGCGCCATGACGGTGATGCGCACGATGTCACTGCGGTGCAACTCCCCCACCAGCTGGCTGATGTAGTACACGTCCGCCGACAGCAAATCGGTATGCAGCAGGCGCTCGAGAATCGGGAAAATGGTCTCGATGTTGATCGACAGCAATACACCGAGTATGACGCCGATCAAAGTGCCGAAAACGCCGATCAGGCTGCCCTGCACCATGAATATGGCCATGATCGAACGCGGCGTCATGCCCAGCGTGCGCAAAATGGCGATGTCACCCTGCTTGTCGGTGACCACCATGACCAGGGTGGAGACGATATTGAAGGCAGCAACCGCGATGATCAGGCTCAAGATGATGAACATGACGGTTTTCTCGGTGGCGATCGCATGGAAGAAGTTGGCATGCTGGCGGGTCCAGTCGGTCACATACAAAGAAGGCTGCACCTGCAATGACAATTGTCGCGCCACCTGCGGGGCCGCAAACATGTTTTCGAGCTGCAGGCGCATGCCGGTAATGTGATCATCCAGACGGTACAGCGCCTGCGCATCCGCCAGGCTCATGAGGACCAGCCCACTGTCGTATTCATACATGCCGACTTCAAAAATGCCCACCACGGTGAAACGACGAAAGCGCGGCACCACGCCGGCGGGCGTAACGCTCGCGGTTGGAATCATCAGATCAACCTCGTCGCCCACCCCGATGCCGAGATCGAACGCCAGGCCCGAGCCGATCACGAGGCCGTATTTACCCGGCTGCAGCGCTTCGAAAGAGCCGGCAACCATGCTGTCACCGACCACGGAGACTGTTTTCTCTTCCTGCGGCACAACGCCGCGCAGCATCACGCCGCTCATGCGCGAACCGGCGCGCACCATGGCCTGACCGCTGACATAAGGTGCCGAGCCGGTAACGCCGGACACGCGTGCATCGATCTGCTGCTGCAGCGACTGCCAGTCGGCGAGTCTGTTGTCCGGCGAGATGATCTCGACATGCGAAGCCATGCCGAGAATGCGCTCCCGCAGTTCGGATTCGAAGCCATTCATCACCGACAGCACCGTAATCAACAGCATTACCGCCAGCGCGATGCCGCCCATCGATATCGATGAGATAAAGGATATAAAATGGTTACGCCGCTTGGCTCGGGTATATTTAAGCCCGATATAGAGTTCGAGAGGTCTGATCATGGGCAGGCATTAAACCACAGCTCAGCGCATGACGGTAATAATGGAGTGCCGGAATCCGGCCACGGGGGAACATGAATATGAGCATAGAGACACGCAAACTTTTTTTGATTCGGCTAGCACTGGCGGCCTTGGCCACTGGCGCGCTGTTGCAGCAGCCGGCCACGGCTACAGAGCCTGCAACTACGAAGATGCACAGCAAGGGCACCGTGTTGCAAATGCGGCGCGAGCACACCGGGCCGTCGCGCGCCATGCTGCGCCTGCCGCGCCGCGGCACCAGCATGCAGCAGGTATTGGCCCGGCATGGCGAGCCGCAGACCCGGCATGCGGCGATCGGCGAGCCGCCGATCACGCGCTGGGACTATGCCAAGTACTCGCTGTACTTCGAGCGCAATCTGTTATTGCATGCTGTTGTGCCGGGCGACCCGGTGCCGCTGCAGCACAAGGAGCAATTGAGCGCAGGGCACGACTGAGCGCAGCTGGCTTGAGCGCATTTGCGCCTGAACCGGGGGCGTGATTTATGCCATAATTCGCGCCCTCGATGGTTGCCTCGCGCTACAATCCACTTTCCCCGCCACAGGCCACGGCAGGCGCCCGCAAGGCATGGCAGAATCTGCCCGGCTGCGCCCCGGCCATGGCGCTGGCGGCGTTGGCAGCGCGGGAAAAACGTCTCGTCGTCGCTTTGGTCGCGGACGAAAACCAAGCCTTCCGGCTGCATGACGAACTGCGTTTTTTTGCCGCAGAAGACACGCCAGTGCTGCATTTTCCCGATTGGGAAACGCTGCCTTACGACGTCTTTTCTCCGCACAGCGACATCATCTCGCAACGGCTGGCGCTGCTCGCCGGCCTGCCCCGCCGCCAGCGCGGGCTGCTGATCGTCGCCGCCGATACGCTGTTGCAGCCACTGCCGCCCACGTCTTTCGTCGCCGCGCGCACGCTGGTGTTGAATGCCGGCGATCAGCTGGACCCGATCGCCTTTCGCGCGCAGCTGGAAAGCGCCGGCTATGCCTCCGTGTCGGAAGTGCGCACACATGGCGAGTTCGCCCTGCGCGGCGCGGTGCTGGACCTGTTCCCGATGGGCGCCGACACCCCTTATCGGCTGGATTTGTTCGACGACGAAATCGACACCATCCGCGGTTTCGATCCCGAGACCCAGCGCTCCACCGGCAAGCTGGATGCAATCCGCCTGTTGCCGGCGCGCGAGTTTCCGCTCGACGAGGCAGCCATCAAGGCCTTTCGCCAGCGCTACCGACAGTATTTCGCCGGTGATCCGTCCGCCAGCCTGATTTATCGCGATGTCAGCCGCGGCGTGCCGCCGGGCGGCATCGAGTCTTATCTGCCGCTGTTCTTCGATGGCACCGCGCACTTGTTCGACTACCTGCCCGAGCAGGCGCTGGTGGCCGAACTCGGCGCGGTGGCGCAGTCGCTGGACACGGCCTGGCGCGAAATCGAAGCCCGTTATGAGCAGCGCAGCGTCAATCCCGAACGGCCGCTGCTGGCGCCGGAGGATGCATTCGTCGCCCGCGCCGCGCTGCAAGACGAACTGGCCCAGCGCAGCGCGCTTGTCTGCCATGCGAATGATGAGGACGCCAAGCAGGATACGGCCGTACAGTTCGCCTGCGCCGCCCTGCCCGCGTTTGCCGGCAGCACCGAGGCCGCCGTCGGCGCGTCACTGCGCAGCTTCTTCGACGGCTTCGACGGCCGTATTCTGATTACCGGCGCCTCGGCCGGGCGCCGCGAAGCTCTGCGCGACTGGCTCACCGGCCTTGGGCTGGCACCGGCACGCAGCGCAGGCTGGGCCGATTTCCGGCAGCACAACAAGGCCATTGCGGTGACCAGCGCGCGCCTGGAGACCGGCGTGCTGCTGCCGGGTGCGGGCCTCGCGGTAATCACCGAAAGCCAGCTCACCGGCAGCCGCCCGCCGACGCGCAAGCGCAGCCGCCGCCCGGTGCGCGATCCGGAAACCGCGCTGCGTGAGCTCACCGATCTCGCGCTTGGCTCGCCGGTCGTGCATCAGGACAACGGTGTCGGGCGTTATCGCGGCCTGCAGCGGCTGTCCGCCGGCGGCGTGGAAAACGAATTCGTCACCCTCGAGTATGCCGGCGGCGACCTGCTGTATGTGCCGGTCACGTCGCTGCATCTGGTGCATCGCTTCACCGGCGCCGATGCCGACACCGCACCGCTGCACAAGCTCGGCAACGAACGCTGGGCGAAGGCGCGCAAGAGAGCGGCCAAACGCGCCGCCGACGTGGCCGCCGAGCTGCTGGAAATACGCGCCCGCCGGCATGCTCAAAAAGGGCTTTCGCTGACGGTTGAGGATGCCGCCTACCGGCGCTTCACCGAAGGTTTCCCGTTCACGGAAACGCCGGATCAGGCGCGCGCGATCGACGATGTGCTGGCCGACCTGGCCGCGACAACGCCCATGGATCGCGTCGTCTGCGGCGACGTCGGCTTCGGCAAGACCGAGGTCGCGCTGCGCTCGGCCTTCGTCACCGCCATGGCCGGCTACCAGGTGTGCATGCTGGTGCCGACCACCCTGCTCGCGCAGCAGCATTACCAGAGCTTCGCCGATCGCTTTGCCGACTGGCCGATCAAGGTCGGCGTGCTGTCGCGCATGCGCACCGGCAAGCAGCGCGAGCAGTTGCTGGCCGGCATGGCCGACGGCGATCTGGATATCGTCATCGGCACCCATCGCCTGCTGCAAAAGGATATCCGCTTCCAGCAGCTCGGCTTGTTGATCGTCGACGAGGAACACCGTTTCGGCGTGCGCCACAAGGAGCGCATCATGAACCTGCGCGCGCAGGTCGATCTGCTCACGCTCACCGCCACGCCGATCCCGCGCACGCTCAACATGAGCCTGTCCGGGCTGCGCGACCTGTCCATCATCGCCACACCACCGGAATCGCGCCTCGCCATCCAGACGTTTGTCACGCAAAGCGACACGGCGTTGATTCAGGAAGCCTGCCGGCGCGAGCTGCGTCGCGGCGGCCAGGTGTATTACGTGCACAACCGCGTGCGCGACATCAAGGCCAAGGCGCGCGAGCTGGCGGCCATCATGCCCGAGGCCAACATCCGCATCGCCCACGGGCAAATGCACGAGCGCGAGCTGGAGGAAGTCATGCTCGACTTCTACCATCGTCGCTTCGACATCCTGCTGTGCACCACGATCATCGAATCGGGCATCGACGTGCCCAGCGCCAACACCATCATCATCGACCGCGCCGACACGTTTGGCCTGGCGCAGTTGCACCAGCTGCGCGGGCGTGTCGGGCGCTCGCACCACCGCGCGTTCGCCTACATGCTGACGCCGCCCAAGGCGGTCATGACCGCGGATGCGAACAAGCGCATCGATGCGCTGCAGGCCATGCACGACCTCGGCGCCGGCTTCACGCTGGCGACGCATGACCTGGAAATCCGCGGCGCCGGCGAGTTGCTGGGCGAAGGTCAGAGTGGCCAGATTCAGGAAATCGGCTTCGACCTGTACCGGCAAATGCTCGAGCGCGCAGTCGCCGCCTACAAGCGCGGCGAAATCGCTCAACCCGATGCAGAGCTGGCCGCCGCCACCGAGGTGGAGCTCGGCAGCACCGCCTTGCTGCCGGATGACTATATCCCGGACGTGCACATGCGCCTGGTGCTGTACAAGCGCATCAGCACCGCCGCCAACGAGCACGAATTGCGCGAGCTGAAGGTGGAGCTGATCGACCGCTTCGGCCTGCTGCCTCAAGCCACGGAAACCCTGTTCGCCGTGACCGCGCTGAAAATCGCCGCCCATGCGCTCGGCATCGAGAAGATAGAGGCCGGCCCCGACGTCGGGCGGCTGCATTTTGCCCGCCAGAATCGCATCAATCCGGCGCAACTCATCGCTCTGATCCAGTCCGACAGCCAGGCTTATCGCCTGGAAGGCGACGCCCGCCTGCTGTTCTGGCGCGACATGCCGGAAATCGCGCAGCGGGTGGCAGCCGTGCAGGCCCTGCTCGACAAGCTCGGTGCGCATAAGGATAAAAAACCGGCCGTAACCGAACTGGCCGGTTAAAAGATACGCATCTGCCTCTCGCCGAGTGCTCCAGAGCCGATCCCAGGCTTCACGGCAGCTTCGGAAAACATCCTCGCGGAACAGCGAAATCGGCCAAGAATACCGGTTGCAATGTTATTATGGAATGGTTCCGACAGCTCATTCTTGGAGTATGCTCCACAGATCGGAGGCCACATCATGAAGGACGAACCAGCCGACGTACAACGCCTCCACCACTACGATGCGGACAACAAGGAATATCCGCTTGCAATCATCACGGATGAGGACAAATCATCGCAAATTGAACTCGATGACGGCCGGCTCGCATGGCAATCCACCATCCGCTACGATCGTCTGCTGCGGCAAATGGACGCGGACATGGACCGTGCCAGCTATCGACTTGAGGAGATACCGGCGTCGGAAGGGGGACAGGCACGGCTGGTCAGCCTC
>DATGUT010000157.1:0-9808 GCA_035301185.1 Salinisphaeraceae bacterium | reverse complement strand
AGGGCCGTTCGATCAGCTGCGTTCAGCCGCTGACATGCTCCTAATGCGCCAATGACCCGGTGAACCCAACAGTGAAGGCATCAACATTATGATGAATCCGCATCTGATCATCTTTCAACTTCCTACGGCGCAGACTCCTAGGCCTGTAGCGCTCTCTGCGCTAGACATTGTTTGCCCGAGTGCCATGCAGGGCGCATGGTGCTCGGGGAACTTGACCTACAGCCTGGCGGTAGTCGGATAATGGCAGGTTTTCGGCCTGAAACAGCGGGCAGCGGCTTCAGTCGTTAAGCTCCAGGCGCCGTTCGATGCGCTCAATGCGCCGCTCGAGGCTATCGTGATGCGCGCGGTCGTTCGCCATGTTGCCGCGGATATCTGCGAGTTGTTTTTCCACGCTGGCCATGCGATAGCCGAGATCATCAAGCTTGCGGCCCTACTGATCAAGCGTACCGCGGACAGCATGCAAGTGCTCCAGAATTAAATTATTGCCGACCATGCGATTTTTCCAATGTGCTGTGCTGAGTTTACCAAAGAAATCCCTGACCCTCGTGGCTCAGAGGCTTGTATTTCCATGCTGGGCTCGAACTGGAGTGGCTGCCTGCTGACTCAAATTGTACTCTGGCGCCAAATTGGCTGTAGATATTGATCTGCCTTTCGACATGCACAAGATTTCCCGCGCCGGTGGATGTCCTTTAACATACGTGGCTTGCCTGTGCGTCGGGTCGGGCGGGGCGGTTCTGATACACGGCACATTCATGGCCGAACAGGGGTATTTGTCAAGTGCAGGATGAGTCGGATGCGGCACAACAACAAGACGAAGCTGCCGGGGATGTAGTTCGCTGGCGCATTCTGGCGGTCTTGCTGACGGTGATTTTCATGTCGCTGGTCGGGGTGAGCATCGTCAACGTCGCGCTGCCCGCCATCCAGGAGGCGCTGGACGCGTCGCAGTCCGACTTGCAGTGGGTGTTGTCGGGCTATGCGCTCACTTTCGGCGTGGTGTTGATTGCGGCCGGGCGCGCCGGCGACATCATGGGCCGCGGCGGCATTTTCATCATCGGCGTCGTGGTGTTCACGCTGTCGTCGATCGCCGCCGGGCTGGCGCCGGACGCCTTCTGGCTCAACGTGGCGCGCTTCGTGCAGGGGGTCGGCTCAGGGCTGCTCAGCCCGCAGGCTGTCGGCATGATCCAGCAATATTTCAAGGGACCGGAGCGCGGCAAGGCGTTTGGCTATTTCGGCAGCACGGTTGGTGTCGCAGTCGGCATCGGCCCGGTGCTGGGTGGTTTCCTGATCAAGCTCGGCGGCATGGAGTGGGGCTGGCGCCTGACTTTTCTGGTCAATGTGCCGGCCGGGGTGCTCGCCATCGTCCTGGCCTTGATCTGGTTTCCCAAGCCGCTGTTGGCCATCGGCAAGCATGCCGCACCGGCCGCCGGCGCCGATCCCGCGGCCCGCGGCTGGCGCTCGCTGGATCCGGTCGGCTCGCTTTTGATCGGCCTGGCCGTGCTGGCCATTCTGTTCCCGTTTGTGGAGTCACGCTCTTCAATGCTGACTTGGTTGCTGCTGCCGATCGGCATAGGTCTGATCTATATCTGGATCAGATGGGAGCGCCGCTACGCGCGCCTGGGCTACAGCCCGATGGTCGATCTCAACATCTTCGCCACGCGCAGCTTTTCCAACGGCTCGCTAATCATGACCCTGTATTTCACCGGCATGACCAGCATCTGGGTGCTGGTGCCGCTGTACGTGCAGCAAGGTGACGGCAAGACTGCGCTCGAAGCCGGCCTGTTCGGCATTCCCTCGGCCATCCTGACCACTTACGCCGCCAACTGGGCTGGTCATCGGGTGATCGAATATGGCCGCAAGATGGTAGTCGGCGGCCTGTTCTTCGCCATTGCCGGCGTGGCCTTGAGCATTGTCGTAGTGCTGCTGCACGAGGCCGGCTGGATCAGCATCTGGTGGTTGCTGGCGACGCTGGGGCTGATCGGCATTGCTCAGGGTTCGGTTATCAGTCCCAACCAGACGCTGACCTTGATGGACGTGCCGGTCAGCTATGCCGGCAGCTCTGGCGCCATCATGCAAACCGGCCAGCGCATCGGCACTTCGGTCGGCATTGCGGTGATTACGGCGGCCGTATTTGCGATGCTGCAGACTACATCCTGGCCGGTCGCGGTCACCGTCGGTTTTGCCCTCATCGGCCTCATTATTTTGCTCACGCTCGTCGTTGCGATCATAGACATGCGCGGACGTGGTGGTGAACAATCAACACATAGCCCACGGTAATATATGAAGGAATCACGTCGTCATCAGCTCGCCACCGGCCGCACGCCGCTGACTCGCATGCAGCGGCTCAAGGTAGCCGTGGCCGCGCCGCTGCTGCGCCTGCTCATCCGGCTGCTGCGGCGTACCTGCCGGATCACTGCCGTGCATGGCGAAGAGCATTTGCAGGCGCTGGTCGCGGCCAATCGCGCCGCCTTGCTGTGCTGCTGGCATCAGCGCCTGCCGTTCTGCGTCGGCTGGCTGATCGCCAATCGCGGTGACGGCCTGCAGCCAGGGTTTTTGGTGTCACCCTCGCGTGACGGCGAACTGGTGGCGGCCGTGGTCGATGGCCTTGGTGCAGCGGTGGTACGCGGCTCGGCAAATCGTACCGGCGCGCGGGCGTTGCGCGATATGTATGCCACGCTCAAGTCCGGTGTTTCACCGATCATCGCCGTCGACGGGCCGCATGGCCCGGCCTTGCAGGTCAAGCCTGGCACACCACAGCTGGCGCAGATTACCGCCGCGCCAATGTTGCCGATCAGCGTCGCCTGCACGCGCTACTGGCAGCTCAAATCCTGGGATCGGCTGATCATCCCAAAGCCGTTCGCGCGCGCGGTTGTCCATATCGGTGAGCCGCTGTACAGCAAGCGCAGCCAAGGTATTACCGAAGCGGCGCAGGAACTGGGCGAACAGCTGGCAGCACTCACCCTTGCGGCCGACGCGGCCGTGACCAAGTCGTCATAACAGCAGCTTGGCAGCTGAGCGTCACGCCGGCGCCGGCGTCTCCTCGGCCAGAAACGCCGCCAGTTCGTTGATGGTCGGATAATCGAACAGGAAGTTGATTTCGATGCGCTCCGGCCAGCGTGCTTCGATGCCTTCATGAATCTGTGCCAGATCCAGCGATGACAAGCCAATTTCGAACAAGTCGTCGTTGGCGCCGATATTCTTGTCCGGCACGACTTCGTCGCAGATTGCCTGCAACTGGCCGACGATGACGGCCTGGTCATCCGTCACCGTGGCCTGCTCCTTGTCTTTGTCCACCAATGCATCAAGCTCGGCGATGACATCGGCAAACACGCCGGCGGCATAATCTGCAGCGAGAGCGGCGCGCTGCAGCTTGCCGCTGGTGGTTTTCGGGATGTTGCGCACCGGGATCACACGCGCCACTGGCAGGCCGGTCGAGTAATTGACCTCGTGCGCCACGGCCCGCGCGAGCGGCACGAAATCCTCGGTATGGCCGCGAAAGACGACGAAGAACACCAGCTCGTCGGTATCGGCGCCGGGCGCACGCACGCCGGTGGCGGCCACCTTGTTCAGCTCAACACCATCGGCAGCGCAGGCCGTTTGTTCCAGATCCTGCGGATAATGATTGGCGCCGTTGATGAAGATGATGTCCTTGGCCCGGCCGGTGATGTACAAATCGCCAGCGCTGACGAAGCCGAGGTCACCGGTATCCAGCCAGCCATCGCCTTTCAGCGCCTGGGCATTGGCGTGATCATTGGCGTAGTAGCCGGCGGTCACGTTCGGCCCCTTGATCCAGATATGACCGACGACATCCTCTGCCAGCGTCTCGCCGCTGTCGTCGGCGATGCGCACTGCGGAGCCAACCACCGGCTTGCCGAGATTGACCAACTCGATGGCGGTGTCTGTATCGTCGGTGCGAGCCGTGTCGCCCACACCCAACTTGCCACGCGCCACTGTGCGGGAGTGCAAGCCGCTGCCCGGTGGCGGGAACGTCGCCGCGAGACTGGCCTCGGCCAGCCCGTAGACACAAAACATGGCGCCGGAGGCGAGCCCCGTGGGTGCCAGCGTGTGCATGAACTCGCGCACGAGCGCAGCGGCAATCGGCTCGGCACCGTTGTAAATCAGGCGCACCGGCGTCAAGTCCAGCCCGTCCGGCAGGCCGCGGGCCGCGATCGCCCGCAGCGTATGGCGAAAACCGAAATTCGGCGAACACAGCAGGGTGGCGCGCTTTTCGCTCGCCTTTTCCAGCCACAACAGCGGCCGACGCGCGAACACCTCCGTAGTCATGATGTGATGATCGAAAGTGTTGTACACCAGCGTCAGGTGGAAGCCAATCAGGCCCATGTCGTGGGTCAGCGGCATCCAGGACAGGGCGATTTCATCGTGATCGAAATCGGAGTTTTTGGTGATGGACTCGAGATTGGCCAGCACATTGGCGTGGGTTAGCACCACACCTTTGGGATCACCGGTCGAGCCGGAGGAAAACTGGATGAACGCGGTGTCTTCCGGCCGTCTCGCCATGCGCTCGGCTTCTTGCGCCACCAATGGTGGCTCGGCTGACAATGCCTGGGCTGCCAGGCGCTCGCTGGCAGCCATGTCGCCCTGAGAAACGAAATAATCCTGCAAGCGTTGCAAGTGGCGGGCATCGGTGACGATGCGCGGCTCACCCATGTGCGCCCACACCTGTGCCAGTTTGGCCAGGTGCGCCTGATTGGCGCCAGCGGCCACCGGCACGGGTACGATACCGCCATAAATCGCAGCCCAGAAAAACTGCACGAAATGCAGATTGTCGGGCAGAAACAGCACCAATGGCTCGCCGGCCTGCATGCCTTCTGCCTGTAACACGGCCAACATTTTCAACGCCGCAGTGTGCAAGCGGCGATAACTCAGGCGGCGCTCGCTATTGATGCCGTCGATGAAGCCGATTTCGCCTTTGGTTGCGGCCGCGGCATCCAGCGCCTCGGCCAATGTGTTTAAAGATTGCATAGTGCTCGATTATTGCGTCAGTCAGCGAATATTCAATTGTAAATAAATCCCATCGGCCGGGCGCAGGTTGATTGCCGATTCGATCGCCGGCTCGCCGCTGCCGATCCAGCGCGGCGTGAAGCGGCGCAGCATGGTGGCCAGATGCACGCGCATTTCCGTGGCCGCCATGTGCTCGCCCACGCAGCGCCGCGGCCCGGCGGCAAACGGCAAGTACGCGAGCCGGTGGCTGGGTTCGTCCTTGCGGGTGAAGCGATCGGGGTCGAAACGCTGCGGCTCGTGCCAATAACCGCGGTGATAATGCAGTAGGTAAGGGCAGTAGAACACCTGCGTTCCGGCTGCGAGCTGATGCTTGCCGACGGTCAAATCCTCCAGCGCGCGGCGCGACAGCAGCCAACCTGAGGGATACATGCGCAGCACTTCCGCCACCACGCGATCAACATAGGGCAGCGTCTTGCGATCGGTGCCGCCGGTGGTGCGCAACGTGGCCTCGTCGACGGCGTCGATCTCGGCCTGCATGCGCGCGCAGACCTCCGGGTGTTCGGCGATCAAATACCAGGCAAACGCCAGCGTGCTGGCCGTGGTTTCGTGCCCGGCCACGACCAGCGTCATCACCTCGTCGATCACTTGCGTGCGCGTCATCGGCTGGTCGTCGCGATCCGTCACGCTCAGCAAATGGCCGAGGAAATCGAAGCTGTCGCTTGCTTCTTCGGCCAGCCGCCGCTCGATGATCTCGTCCACCAGCTTGCGCAGGCGATGAAAGCGGGCGGCGAAGCTGAGATTGCGCTCCGGTATTTCGGTCAGCAATGCAAACGGATTGTCCTCGCCGGCCAGCCGGCGCGTGTAATCGGGGCCGAAAATGGCCTTGAGGATGATCACCAGCGTCAGCTCGCTGGTATCGAGCTCGGCATTGACGGTGTCACCGGCTTGCGCGGCGCTCATCCAGCGCGCGGCCAGGGCGCGGTTTTCGTCGAAGAACATGGTGTTGAAATCGGCCAGCCGGCGCGGCTTGAAGGCCAGCTGGATCATGTGCCGCTGGCGCGCCCAGAACTCGCCTTCGCTGACCATGATGCCGTTGCCGAGCAGGATCTTGACCCGATCCAAGCCCATGCCCTTGGTGAAGCTGTGGCCGCGGCGCACCATCAAATCGCGAATCAGACGCGGTTCGTTGATCACCCAACAAGCCGGGCCGCCGTCCATGGCGGGCACGGCAAACAAGTCGCCATACTGCGCCTGCCAGGCAACCAGCTGGTGGCGCGTCGCATCATCGGGCGCGATGGGAAAGGGCGCCGCCGGCCCGGGCAACGCAAGCGCCGCGCCAGGCCCGGTGTCCAGTACTTCGCTCATGTTCAAGTCTCCCGAAGCAGGCCAGCCAAAACCCAAAGTGAGCCTGTCTGCCAATGCCAGCTTCAACTAATCCGTGCAGTATACAAATATCCTCTTGTTGCATGCGAGTCGGGCCAACCAGTAGGCCAGATGCGCATTCGCTGGCAGGCATATCCGACACAAGCGGATTTTACGCAGATCGCGCTTGCACGCGCCTTAACAGGCGCGGCCCGAAAAACTAGCTTCATGCTACAGCAAAGCTGTATATACAAGCGTTAGCCGCTGTCGCCGGGCGCGCCATCGGCTGCATGAACATGCATTGCCAAAATCGTTTGGCTATGCTTGCCACTTTCATCAAGAAGGAGAAACTCATGCGCATGATTGCCACATTCACCATGTTGCTTGCCAGCGTGCTGCTGGCCTTGCCGGCTGTTGCGGCCGACACGCCGGAGGAAAACGCAATCAACGGCCGCCAAGGCGAAATGCTGTTGCGCGCGTACCATCTCGGCGCGCTGGTGGCCATGGTCAAGAAGGAGGTCCCCTACGATGCGGAACATGCCAGCAGGTTGGCCAACAACCTCAAGCTGCTGCAGCAAATGGATCTCGCCAGCATGTGGATGCAGGGCTCGTCCACCGACGAATACCCCGATGAAACCCGCGCCCTGCCGAAAATATGGGCCGAGGATTCGGATTTCGCCGAGCACGGCGAAGAAATAGACCAGCACATCAACCAGCTGGCGGAAGTCGCCGGCAACGGCCTGGATGAACTTGCGCCGGCGGTCAAGGACGTCGCCCAATCCTGCAAGGGCTGCCACGACGACTACCGCGCAGAATAACCCGCCATGTCCAATACCAACTCCAGGCACAACCTGCAGCAGGAAAAGGTCTGGGACCCGGTGTCACGCTTGTGGCACTGGGCCTTTGCCATCGCTGTGATAGGCAACTGGTATCTGGGCAAATTCATGACCTTCGATACCATTCGCTGGCATTTTTACACCGGCTTTTTCATCCTCGGCCTGCTGGCATTTCGCCTGCTGTGGGGCTTTATCGGCCCCGCGCCGGTGCGCTTCAAGACCTTCTGGCCGTCACCCGCCCGACTGTTTCGCTACCTGCGCTCCGTGCGCAGGCGCGAACCCAGCGGCGCCCGTGGGCACAACCCGCTCGGCGCACTGTCCGTCTACGCCATGCTGCTGGTCATCGCCGGCCAGGCCATCAGCGGCTTGTTCATCGAATCGGACGACTTCTTCGAAACAGCGCCGCTGCATGGCAGCGTCTCCACCGAAATCGCCCGCTTCATGAGCAAATGGCATCACACGCTGCCGGTACTGATCCTCATCCTCATCCTGTTGCACGTCGCCGCCATCCTGTTCTACCTGTTCTGGAAGCGCGAAAACCTAGCCAAGTCCATGGTCACCGGCTGGAAATGGGTACGCCGGCAATAACCCGATGCCAGCCATACCAATCGCCTGCGCAGCCTTCGTGAGCCCGCATGCTTGGCCACTCGGCCCAATCATCCTCTGCAGCAATACATGGGCGTTGCGTGCACTTTGTCGCCCTCGCATGCAGTCGTGATGTCTATCGCAACGAAGCTCGGGCAGGCAGGAACAGTTTGGCGGGCTATCTTCGGTTCTGCAGCACGACTCGCCCTCGTTAACAACCTGATCGCAGAAGCCCGCCCGAGCCCACAACGCAAACCAGCCGTTACCACGGACGGCGTGACAATGGCAGCTCATCACTTATATCGCGCTCGGGTTGTCCCGGATAATAGAGTCCACCTGCGCGCATTGCGCTTCATAAAGAAGTGGTATGGTTGCCATGTACAAACTGAAGTTTTCCATTTTAGAGAGGGGGTGAACTCATGTTGTTCAATCGAATTGGAAGACGAGTTGCTGTCGGAGTTGTTTGCCTGGCAACAAGCCTTGGCGTGGGGGCCGACACGGAGTGGCAACGCAGCATCGTACGCGAGCCGGCCAAGACTGTTATCGTCAATCGAGCATTCTTCAGGCCACTGGCTGAGCGCTTGGCCAACAAAGACAAAATGATCATCAAGGCCATCCCGCCGACCGCTATCGACAACCTGCCGATTCCTGAGCTGAACGCGCTCGAACAGCAGCTCGACGCGCTTTTCATCCAGCGCTATCGTAATCGTCCAAACATTACGGCAACACAATTACAATTTGCCAATGCAGTCAGCATCAGGCTGCGGCGAGCGTTTCTCAACCGACCCTTGCTCACTGAGCGTGTTGCGATGCGAAATCATGCTCTTGCATCGATAGATGTGGTGCTGGGCCGACAAATCGCTCGCTATGCCAAGGCAGTGGTTGTTGACGACGCCGACAGTCAGCTGGATGTTTTAACGGAATTGCAAAATGGCCTGCTGGTGCTGAGTGCCAATCAGGTGGAAATTTTTGCAACTCGCTTGGGTGAAGTGCTACACGCCGAAAGCAACAAGCTATTTGCCGCAATAAAGGATTCGGAAAAGCGGGAAGCGGCGATGTTGGCCGTATTGAATCCGGCACTGCTGGTGTTCGACACGATCAAGCATCGTGGCCCTAACCCGCTCTATGAGTGGCTGCGACAAAATCAGTCTTATTTTACGGGTGCTGATATGGCGCCTGATCGATTTTATCTGTTCGACCGTGTTGCCGGTGTCATGGTCGGTTTTGATGAAGTGACCCATATCAGCAGAAACCTTGCACAGCTGCTGGATCCGGCAAACATCGCTTGGGGCAGCTGTGGGTTTGGGCAAATGGCCGCAAGGGGCATCAGGACAGGCAATTTCGCCTGCGGCATGGGGCCTCAATGCCGCCTCGGCACAGCCGGCCAGAATAAGCATGATCCAGTTCGGCAACCCGAAGGTGGAAGGTCTGTAAAAACCGGGAATGATCGTGGCGACGAGGTATCACCCTATGGCGTCAGTGCGGCTGCCATGCAAGGGAATTGCCAGGTTCTGTCCGGCGGTTCTGGTAGTCCGGGGGCCAGTGCCGCTGGTGCGGGCGGCGGCTCGCTGGGTAATGTTGGCGGACTAGCTGGATGTCTGGCCAATGCAGCCTTTCGTAAGTCCGCGTCTTCGGGCGGTGCCTGCCGACTCAACGCAATGCAAAAGCTGTATGGCGCGCGTCGAGGTGGCCGCGGAATGATTGGGCCTGCAGTGCGTGGTGTTTACGGTGACACCGACTGTGGCACGAATCCTTACATGGCCGGAGAGGCACGGGCTACAGACGGGGTAGGCTGGACAGACTCAGGTAATACAGGGGAGAACGACGACGAATTATCGAAGAAAAAGGAGCGGACAAACAAGCGAGTTGCTGAAGCAGTCTTAAGCGGTTTGGCGGATCAACTTGAGGACAAGGAGGACAGCTCCGGCCTTCGCTCACTTGGCGAACTAGTTGCTGGTCATGATGTGAGTGACGATGCGTGGGGGCGTGTTGCCGATGCCCTTACAAGGACAAGCCGGAAAGAAAGAGAATTTCGTACTGTGTGTGTTGATTGCGACGGGGTGAGT
>DATGUT010000156.1:0-2653 GCA_035301185.1 Salinisphaeraceae bacterium | reverse complement strand
AGGCTGGACAAGCTGTTTGCGCAACTGGGTGATAATCCAGCACTTGGCTCCCAGCGAGGCGATGTGCACAGCGGTCTCCGAAGCATTCCGGTAGGCGCCCATGTCGTTTGGTATCGGATCGGGGCGCACGAGTTGGAGATTATACGTACTCTTCATGCTGCAATGGATCCGGATACACATCTTTGAACGCCTCTTTTGGCTGCGCGGGGCACAATAGAACACAAGGCAGTGCACGCTTGGAGTGGGTAGACATCCGCTCTTGGCCGATTGTCGGCAATCACAATATAACAATTGGCCGAACTGTTCTGATAACGCTGGCGGTTATCAACCTCTTGCAATACGAGGAATAGCCAAACAAGGCGTAAACCCGATGTAATTTGCAAAACCGAGCATGCCTAAAAAGGTCAACCGTCAGCCAATCGCTGGGTCGCAGCAACAAATTCGTGCATCTTGTCTTCGGCGGCGCCGCTGTCGATGGCTTCGGTGGCGAGCGTCAGGCCGGCTTCGATGGAGTCGGCCACGTTGGCGGCATACAAGGCGGTGCCGGCATTGAGCAGCACGATGTCGCGCGCCACACCGGGCTTGCCGGCGAGCACGTCCAGCAAGGTGGCACGGGACTGGGCGGCGTTTTCCACGCGTAAATTGCGGCTGGAGGCCATGGTCAGACCGTAATCCTCGGGCTCGATCTGGTATTCGTGGATCTTGCCATTACGCAGTTCGCCGACCAGGGTGGCGCCACCCAGCGACACTTCGTCGAGCCCGTCGCGCCCGTAGACCACCAGCGCATGCCTGGCGCCAAGCTGTTCGAGCACGCGCACCTGGATGCCGACCAGATCTTCGTGAAACACGCCCATGAGGATGTTCGGCGCGCCGGCCGGATTGGTCAGCGGCCCGAGGATATTGAACATGGTGCGCACACCCATTTCCTTGCGCACTGGCGCCACCACTTTCATGGCGGGATGATGATTGGGTGCATACATGAAGCCGATGCCGGTTTCCTCGAGGCAGCTGGCAATCTGCGCCGGTGCCAGATCGATCGCAGCGCCCAGCGCTTCCAGCAGATCAGCGCTGCCGGAACTGGAGGACACGCTGCGCCCGCCATGCTTGGCCACCCGCGCGCCGGCTGCGGCCGCAACGAACATGGACGTGGTGGAAATATTGAAACTGGAGGCACCATCGCCGCCGGTGCCGACGATATCGACAAAATTCTCGGCTGATGCCACTTCCACCTTGGTTGCCAGGTCGCGCATGACGCGCGCCGCGCCGGTGATCTCGCCCACGGTTTCCTTCTTGACCCGCAAGCCGGTAATGATGGCCGCCGTCATCAGCGGCGTGATCTCGCCATGCATGATCTGCTGCATCAGCTCGACCATTTCATCGTGAAATATTTCACGATGCTCAATAGTGCGCTGCAGGGCTTCCTGGGGTGTAATGGGCATGCTTGTTTCCAAAAACAGTTTTATGGCCGCATGATACGCCGCCGGCGGAAAACGCGGTAGTCTTGAGCGCAACGCAGCAGGAACTGCCGGTACGGCATGCGCCATCCATGCGCCATCACGGCAAAGTGCGTTATGCTCGACTGGCACGGGCGCGCTGACAGCGCATACATCTTCACGATTACTCTACGCACAGTACTTTGGTGCACAAGGGCGAGATACAGCAATCATGAAACAAGCAAGTTACTATGTTCCCAGCGGCGGCCTGCCACCACAAACGGACAAATTGACCGACCGCGCGGTTTTCACACCGGCCTATGCCGTGATCCCAAAAGGCGTGATGAGCGACATCGTCACCAGTAACCTGCCGTTCTGGGACAACACCCGGCTCTGGGTCCTGTCGCGGCCGCTGTCGGGTTTTGCCGAGACTTTTTCCCAATACATCATGGAAGTGGCACCTGGCGGCGGCAGCAGCCGTCCGGAACTCGATCCAGCCGCGGAAGGGGTGCTGTTCGTGGTGGCCGGCGAACTGACGCTGGAACTGGAAGACGAGGCCCATCTAATGCAGCCTGGCGGCTATGCCTACATCCCGCCACGCAGCAACTGGCAGGTGCGCAACAACAGCAACGAGCTAGCCAGTTTCCACTGGTTGCGCAAGGCCTATGAACAGGTGGAGGGGCTCGATGTACCGCCGGCGTTCGTGACCAACGAGCGCGATATCGAACCGGCTGTCATGCCCGATTGCGACGGTGTCTGGGCGACCACGCGCTTCGTCGATCCGGACGACCTGCGCCACGACATGCATGTCAACATCGTCACCTTTCAGCCGGGCGGCGTGATTCCGTTTGCCGAAACCCATGTCATGGAGCATGGCCTTTACGTGCTGCAGGGCAAGGCCGTGTATCACCTGAATCAGGACTGGGTGGAAGTCGAAGCCGGTGATTTCATGTGGCTGCGCGCCTACTGCCCGCAGGCCTGCTATGCCGGCGGCCCGGGGCCGTTTCGCTATCTGTTGTACAAGGATGTGAATCGGCACGCGGCGCTGTAGGCGCCGCGCTGGTGCCGGGTTGAATCACGGGGCTCTGGCGAATCGTCTCATCACCGTGACATGGGAACGGCTCATGCTGTCGCAGGCGCTGTTTCAGGGCATTGTGACAGCTTTATTTTGCCACCTGGGCCTTGTCTTCCGGCTGGCCGGCAAAAAAGTCCGGCGACAT
>DATGUT010000155.1:0-10807 GCA_035301185.1 Salinisphaeraceae bacterium | reverse complement strand
CGACAAAAGTTGCAGCTATTCTAGACTGCATGGCTTGCTTTGCAATACGTGGCTTTGCACCTGTCTCAAGCCGTGCTGCAACTGCCGGATTCAGGGTTTCGTTTTTGGATCGTGGCCGGCAGATCCAAGCGAGCAGATGTGATTATGCCCACTGTCGAAATAATTTACATTCCCAAAAAATGATAAAACTGATTATATAAGAAGCACTTGAATGTAGTGGTAACGTCAAAAAAGAAGAATTTGAGCTGTTAGCATGTCGGTAAATATTACATGTTGTTGGTAGTCAAATCGCGCAATATTTTGCAGGTTAGCGTAAGTCCTTGCTTTTGAACCTGATCAAAAAAGTGGCGCACTTATTGCTTAAAGTTATTGCTCGCATGAGTCATCACAACTCATGTTTATATAATCTGCATTGAACGCAACACTTCAGGAGAGAATAAATGAGGGGCTTTTCGGCATTTGCCGCTACAGTGACACTGCTGCTTGTTTCGTTTGCCAGCCAGGCAACTATCATCAAGGGGAGCTACGACGTAACTCTGAACGATGCCGATCCGGGACTGGTTGTCCAATATTCCGATATTGCTAATCCGTTTAGCATGGACTTGGCTGCGGGTGAATCGACAACTTTTGCCCTGTTCGACATTTGGACGGATGAAAGCTGGGTTAACAAGGACGATGAAAATCCGATGCCCATCTCGGTGGATTTCGAGTTCACACTGCCGGAAGTCATATCCGGTTCACTCGGGGGCAGCACGGCTGGTGTACGCGGTTTTCTTTCTTTTAGCCAATGGGGCGAACTGACTTGGGATGGTACTGAGACGTTTACTTTTGGTCCCAATAATGACGGCAGCTTTGACATTTCGCTTTCTGATGTGGAATTCAACGAAGGCGACTGGTGGGGCGGCCTGAAGGGCGGCTCCAGCTACGGTGCAACCGTGGAGGCCACTTTCACGTTGTTGAGTGATGCGACGACGGTGGTCCCCGAACCTGGTACGCTCGGCATGCTTGGCATCGGTCTGTTGATGCTCGGCTTGTTCAGCCGTCGCAAGCACTCGAGCTGAGTTGCCCGGCCTCCAGCTCTGGATGGAGCAGGATCCATCAATGAGCTGATGCTATGCAAAATGCCGGCCGACGAGCCACATGCGCATCGTTGGCCGGCCATGCTTTGGGATTTTCTAAACAGCCATATCAAACCGCAACAGGGCAGTCTGCCGTGGAACAAGGCGTCCGCAACAGAGATTCGAGCAGGATTGGAGCACTGCATTTTGCGTGTCGCAGAACAAGGCCGCCCTTGCCAGTACGGGGCTTGGCGTTTAAGCTTGGGTTCATGATAAAGACACCCCCCAGCGCCGAATCGGAGCGCGACAAGGCGCAGCAGCCGGCTGAAACCGCTCCCGTTTCCCAGCCCGAGAGCGCTGCTCCGACGACACGCAAACTGGCCTCCCGGCCACCCGAGTTCGGCGGGCCGAAGGGGCCCGAACCCACGCGTTACGGGGATTGGGAGCGCAATGGCCGCTGCAGCGACTTCTGAATCAATCACTCTGTTGTCAGGGGGAACGCCGTGAACAAAAATCGTCCGCTTTCACCACATCTGCAGATCTACGGCTGGCAGATCTCCATGTTTACCTCGGTCATGCACCGTGCCACTGGCATCGTGCTGGCCGTAGGCAGCCTGTTTGTCGCCATCTGGCTGTGCGCCGCTGCTGCCGGCCCCGATGCCTTTGCCGCTGTCAATGGTGTGGTTGGCGCGTGGTACGGGCAAATCCTTTTGTTCGGCTGGACGTTGGCCATGTTTTATCATTTGTGCAACGGCATCCGCCATCTGGCCTGGGATTTCGGCCTCGGCTTCGAACTGGATACGGCCCGCACCACGGGTTATGTGGCGATAGGTGTTGCAATTGCGCTGACGATACTGGTTTGGTTGATGGCATTGCTGACCTGAGCGGCCCGGCAGCAACATAATATGCAGAGGATAAACCCATGAGTATACGTACCCCGCTTGCGCGTGCCCGCGGGTTGGGCAGCGCCGGCTCCGGCGTCGAGCATTGGTGGCGCCAGCGGCTGTCTGCCGCTGCCCTGGTGCCGCTGACCCTGTGGTTCGTTGCCAGCCTCGTCGCCCATGTCGGCGCGGATTATGACAGCGTCATCGCCTGGCTGACGGCACCGGTATCCGCGATCCTGATGATTCTCTACGTGGCAGCGCTGTACTACCACTCGCAGCTGGGCCTGCAGGTCATCATCGAAGACTATATCCACACCGACTGGATCAAGATTGCCGCCATCGTCGCGCTGCAATTTGTCAATATCCTGCTGGCCGTCGCGGCCATATTCTCCATTATCGTGATAGTTCTCGGAGCTGGCGGATGAGTGCAAGCTACAACATTATCGATCATCAGCACGACGTGGTCGTCGTGGGCGGCGGCGGCTCGGGCCTGCGGGCCACGCGCGGCCTGGCGGATGCCGGCCTGGCCACCGCCTGCGTGACCAAGCTGTTCCCGACCCGCAGTCATACCGTTGCCGCCCAGGGTGGCATTGCCTCGGCGCTCGGCAACATGGGTGAGGACGACTGGCGCTGGCACGCCTACGACACCATCAAAGGTGGCGACTGGCTCGGCGACCAGGATGCGATCGAATACATGGCGCGCGAAGCCATCCCGGCGGTGATCGAGCTCGAGCACGACGGCGTGCCGTTCTCGCGCACCGAGGAAGGACTGATCTACCAACGCCCGTTCGGCGGCATGACCACGCATTACGGCGAAGGCACGGCCCAGCGCACCTGCGCCGCGGCCGATCGCACCGGCCATGCCATGCTGCACACGCTGTACCAGCAATCGCTCAAGGCCAAGGCCGAGTTCTTCATCGAGTATTTCGCCATCGACCTGCTCATGACCGAAGACGGCGAATGCCGCGGCGTGCTCGCCTGGGACCTGCAGGAAGGCACGCTGCATCGCTTTCGCGCCCACCAGACCATTCTCGCCACCGGCGGCTATGGCCGCGCCTATTTTTCCTGCACGTCGGCGCACACCTGCACCGGCGATGGCAACGGCATGGCGCTGCGCGCCGGCATTGCCCTGCAGGACATGGAATTCGTGCAATTCCACCCGACCGGCATTTACGGTGCCGGCTGCCTGATAACCGAAGGCGCGCGCGGCGAGGGCGGTTACCTGACCAACTCGGAAGGCGAGCGCTTCATGGAGCGCTATGCACCGAACGCCAAGGACCTGGCTTCGCGCGATGTGGTCAGCCGCGCCGAAACCGTGGAAATCAACGAAGGCCGCGGCGTTGGCGAACACGGCGATCACATCAATCTGCACCTGGAGCATCTCGGCCCTGATGTGCTGCACGAGCGCCTGCCCGGCATTACCGAGACCGCGCGCATCTTCTCCGGCGTCGATGCCACGCGTGAACCCATTCCGGTGCTGCCCACGGTGCACTACAACATGGGCGGCATTCCGACCAACATGCATGGCCAGGTCGTGACCCTGAAGGACGGCGATCCCAACACCCTCGTGCCCGGCCTGATGGCCGTCGGTGAGGCTGGCTGTGTCTCGGTGCACGGCGCCAATCGGCTCGGCTCCAACTCGCTGCTCGATCTGGTGGTGTTTGGCCGCGCAGCCGCGCACAAGGCGGCCGAGCTGGTAACCCCGGGCGCCAGCCATGGCGGCGGCACGGCAGCGGCGGAGGAACGCGCCCTGGAGCGCTTCGACCGACTGCGCCACGCCAACGGCAGCATTTCCACCGCGGAGCTGCGTGACAGCCTGCAGCGCTCGATGCAAAGACACGCCGCGGTTTTCCGCAGCGGCGAGCTCATGCAGGAAGGGGTGAAGCAGATCAAGGAAGAGGTGCGCTCCTTTGCCGACGTGCACGTGACCGACCGCTCCATGATCTGGAACAGCGATCTGGCGGAAACCCTGGAGCTGGAGAATCTGCTGGGCTCGGCCATCACCACCATGTGCGCCGCCGAGAATCGCAAGGAAAGCCGCGGCGCGCATGCACACGAGGAATACCCCGAGCGCGATGACGACAACTGGATGAAGCACACGCTGACCTGGCTCGAAGGCGAGACCGACGTGCGCATCGATTATCGGCCAGTGCACATGCAGCCGCTGAGCGACGAAATGGAGCATGTTCCGCCCCAGCGGCGCGTCTATTAGGAGAACCCCATGGCTGAGTTTCTATTGCCAAAGAGTTCCCGCATCAACAAGGGCAAGCGCCATGACGCGCCGGCTGGCGCGACTCGCACCAAAACATTCCGCATTTACCGTTGGGAGCCAGAATCCGGAGAAAATCCGCGCCTCGACAGCTTCATCCTGGATCTGGACAAATGCGGGCCGATGGTGCTGGATGCGGTCATCAAGATCAAGAACGAAATCGACCCGACGCTGACGTTCCGGCGCTCCTGCCGGGAAGGCATTTGCGGCTCCTGCGCCTTCAACATCAACGGCAAGAATACGCTGGCCTGCACCACCCGCATCGAGGATTTGACCGGCGACATCCGCATTTATCCGCTGCCGCACATGCCCGTGGTCAAGGACTTGATCACCGACCTGACTCATTTTTACGCTCAGCTGGAGGCCATCGAACCCTGGATCAAGACCGATTCGCCGCCGCCCACTCGCGAGCGCCTGCAAACACCGGACGATCGCGCCAGGCTGGATGGCCTGTACGAGTGCATTCTCTGTGCCTGCTGCTCCACCGCCTGTCCGAGTTACTGGTGGAATCCCGAGCGCTATCTCGGCCCGGCCATCCTGCTGCAGTCCTATCGCTGGCTGGTTGACTCGCGCGACGAAGCCACCGGCGAGCGCCTCGATGGCTTGGAGGATCCGTTCAAGCTGTATCGCTGCCACACCATCATGAACTGCACGCAGACCTGCCCCAAGGGCCTGAATCCAGCCCAGGCGATTGCGGAAACCAAGAAGTTGCTGCTGCAGCGGCGCAGCTGATCATCGCCAGGCATTGGGCAGATAGCGGGGCAGACTGCATGCCATGAGTCAGAAATCACGCATCCGCTGGTTGTGCCGGCGTGGCATGAAGGAACTCGACGTGTTGCTGGAGCGGTTCCTGGCCACGGCCTTTGATGACCTGGCGGCCGAGGAGGTCGATGCCTTCGAGCAATTGCTGCAGGCCGAGGACCCGGATCTGTACGATCTGCTGGCGCAAAAAACCACGCCAGCGAACACCATGCAGGCGGATCTGATTAAACGTATAGGCGCCTGCGCGCGCTTGCGATGAGCAACCCATTCACCGCAACCCTGGTGTGCCGGGTGCGGGTTTCGGCGCAGCTGTCAGCCATTAATCGCTGCAGCCATGCTGCCGCGCTGGCCGTGATTCTGATGCTGGGGCTTTATCGACCATTGCTGTTGCTGCTGCTGCCCGCGCTGGCGTTCAGCTTTCAGCGCAGCCGGGGTAAAATATACCTGCAAAGCGAGAACAGCATCGTGTTTCTGCGCTGGCTGCCGGATGACCGGCTGTTCTGGCAAGTGCGCGATGGACGAGAATACAGTGGACATTTGCGCGCCGCCATCGTGTTTGGCGAGCATGCCGCATTCCTGCGCCTGCGGCCCGCGCACCGACGTTTTGCGACCACCGCCTTGCTGTTGCCGCGTGACAGCCTCGCACCGCATCAGCATCGGCGTTTGCGAGCGCGCCTGACCATATGGCAGCCGCCGCAGCCCTGGCATCATTGCCGGCAGCTCTTGCGCCAGTGGCTGGCGAACTGGTGGTTTGCGCGCTGGCGCCGCGGCTGAATGACTTGCTTGACGAATTAATGCCCCCATATACGTTAAGATAAATCGTAGCCGGGGCGTGGCTGTGCAGCCCCCGGCCTGGCAAGCTGGTTGTTGCGCGTGTTTTTTTAGCGAATCATCAATTTATGGCCAGACAAACCGAACTATTCGAGTTACTGCTTGTCTATAGCCTTGTGTGCCGCCCAAGGCACAGCGGGATGCAGGGGCGCGCCTGGCCTCGTGGGGCGATGTGGGCGAACCTGTGCGTTACAGCTAAATGAGTGAGGATGCAAGTGATGCGCAACTAGTGGCCCGTGCCCAGGCAGGCGATGATCGGGCTTTCGAGTTGTTGGTGCGGAAATATCAGCACAAGGTGATGAAACTGACTGCACGCTATGTCAACCCGGCAGATGCCCCCGATGTGGCCCAGGAGGCCTTCATCAAGGCATATCGCGCACTGGGGGGATTCAAGGGCAACAGCGCTTTCTACACATGGCTTTATCGTATTTCCATCAACACGGCGAAGAATCATCTGGTGGCGCGGTCGCGGCGGCCGGCCAGCCAGGATATTGATGTTGCGGATGCAGAATTATATGGGCACACGGAGCGACTGTCCGAAGTTGACACTCCAGAGGCCTTGCTGGAAAGCGAAGAGATACGTGATACGGTGATACAAGCAATTCAATCCTTGCCCGAAGATCTGCGTACTGCGATCATGCTGCGGGAACTCGAAGGAATGACTTATGAAGAAATTGCCCAAACCATGGATTGCCCCGTCGGCACTGTGCGATCGCGAATCTTTCGCGCCCGTGCCGCGATAGAGCAACAGCTGGCAGCTTTGTCAGACTATGCAGGAATCCGCTAGGTGATTAATTATGAACGAAAAGATCTCGGCATTTCTGGATAACGAAGCAACAACCGACGAGATTGAATCGGTCGTCGATAAACTGTTGCGTGATGAAACCCTGCGTGCAAGCTGGACCCGACAGCACTGGATCCGGGAAGTCATGCGCACGCCGTCCGGCGAGTCGGCGCCTGACCTGGATATGGACTTCTCCAAGCGTGTAATGCAGGCGGTGCAGGCAGATCAGCCGGCAGGCAAGCCGATCCTGACACCGGTTGCATCGGACCAACCCCAGGCTGCACCCAGCGGACAAACCAAGGTTGTGTCCATGCCCCAGGCTTCCCAGGCCAAACGCGGCCGCCGCCGACTTGTGGCGGGTTTTGCGGTTGCAGCCTCCGCCGCCGGTATTGCTCTGTTTGCCACTCAGCCGTTGCAGCAGGCAGGTGATCCGGCCATGCCCGCGGACTCGACAACGCTGCAGGCCGCTAATAGCAATGAAGCTGGTGCAGCGGATGGATTCCTGATGGCAAGCCGCGGTGATATGGTCATTGACCGGACTCGGATGCCAACCAGCGCCAATATGCGCAATGTTGTCACGCAGCAGGAGGCCGATGCCCACGAAGGGCGCTGGCAGGCAGCCAATCCGCAACTGGCCAATCGACTGCATGATTATCTGATCGAGCACAAGGGCATGGCTCGCGCCTACGGCCTCGGTGCGACAACACCTGGTTTTGTGCGAGTGGCAGCTTACGGGCAGGAAAGCATACGGTGACTCGGGCGCCTTTCGCCTACTGCCTGCTGTTCTTTCTACTGATTGGGGCAAGCGGCGCACATGCGGCGGCGTCTGCACAGCCTGCTGCGACCAATGTTGGCGAATGGTTGGCGAAAGCTGCACAGGCCGTGCGTACCAGCAGTTATCGTGGTGTCATGGTGCACTTGCGCAAGGATGAGCTTGATACCATGCGCATCATCCATCGCTACCACAACAATATCGAACAGGAACGCCTCATATCCCTGACTGGGCGGCCGCGGGAGATTCTGCGCCATGGCAGCCGGGTCATCTCGATTCTGCCCGAGAACAAGGTCGTGTTGATCACGCATCATGAAGGCCGTGACAACCTTCTGGCGCGGGTGGGGCAGTTCTCTTCCGAGGAAATGCAGAAGCACTACCAGATGCGGGTTCTCGATTCGCGCCGTTTGGCCGATCGCCCGGCGCGGGTCATCAGCATCCAGCCGCGTGATAAATACCGCTATGGTTATCGCATCCTGGTTGATGAGGACACCTATTTGCCGCTGAAACTGAACTTGATCCAGGGCGACCAGGTGCTGGAACAACTGGTGTTCACGGAGATTGCCTATCCGGATAGTATTCCAGATGAGGCGCTTGAGGCCGGGTATGATATCCAGGACTTCGAGGTCATCACCCATGGTGCAATCCAGGCAAGCAACCCCCAGATTGCCGATACTGAATGGCACTCAAGCAAATTGCCGCCTGGGTTTCGACTGGCGGAAAGTGGTATTCGCAGTACCGAAAGCGGTCAGCTTGTCCGCCAGTTGCTGTTTACCGATGGCGTGGCCACGGTTTCTGCCTTTATTGCACCTGTTGATGGGCAGGAACCCATGAATGGTGGCACTACCATGGGCGCGGTCAATGCCTATGGCCATGCCGAGGGCGATTACCAGATCACGGTCGTCGGCGAGGTGCCCGCGGTGACCGTGCAGATGATTGCGGAGCATCTGGAGCACAATGGGCAGAAGCCTTAGTTGCCTGCATGAAAGCAAACTCCCATCGCCATAAGCTGCTAAAGTAACAAGTCCGTTCATGCTTTGCTCTGTCCGGGCAGGGCCGTTATTTTCTGCAAGTGCGACAAATCATGCTTCATGGCTGTTACAAGCGGTGGTCTGCAGGCCTGCTGTTCTGCATTGTTTTGCTGATCGGCGGCTGCGGCTCGGATTCGGATGCCGAGCAAACTCAGGCGACGGCCCTGCAGCTGCCTGATTTCACGACCATAGTCAAGGAAGTGGAGCCGGCCGTTGTCAACATAAGTGCGCTGCCCATGACGCCGGATAGCGACGCGGAAGACTCCGATGGCACAACACCACATGATTGGCTGCGGCGTTTCTTCGGTCAGGATGAGCCGGGAGAGCTGCCACATTTCGCGCCGCAGCCATCGCTCGGCTCCGGCTTCATCATCTCCGATGACGGTTATATCCTGACCAATCGCCATGTAGTCAGCGGCTCCGGCAGCATTGTCGTCAAGCTGGCCGATCGCAAGCAACTGTCTGCCGAAGTGATTGGTACCGATAAATACAGTGATGTCGCCCTGCTCAAGGTGGATGCGACGCAGTTGCCAACGGTGAATATTGGCGATCCGGAAGTGCTGGAAGTCGGCTCCTGGGTACTGGCGATCGGCTCGCCATTTGGGTTCGAGACCTCTGTCACCGCCGGCATTGTATCGGCCAAAGGGCGCAATCTGGCCAGCGAACAATACGTGCCGTTCATCCAAACCGATGTCGCCATCAACCCCGGCAACTCTGGTGGGCCGCTGTTCAACCTGGATGGCGAAGTGGTGGGTGTCAACGCCCAGATATACACTCGCACCGGAGGCTATCAAGGCGTCTCATTCGCCATTCCCATCAATATCGCCATGAACGTTGCCCAGCAACTCAAGGTCGACGGCAGGGTTGAGCGCGGCTGGCTCGGCGTGCAGATTCAGGAAGTGACGCGCGAACTGGCGGAAAACTTCGACATGGACCAGCCACGCGGAGCGCTGGTTGCGCGGGTGTTCGAAGGCAGCCCTGCAGATGCGGCCGGGCTGCAGACGGGCGATGTCATTTTGACCTTTAATGATCAGGAGATTGACACCGTGGGCGAGCTGCCGCCGCTGGTGGCGACCATTGAGCCCGGCGAGAAGGCGGTAATGAGTGTGCTGCGCGATGGCAGGAAAGGGAAGTTTGCAGCCAAAATCGGCACTCTGCCGGAAGATCTGGTCGCGCTGGAGCCGCACGCCGCACCGGAACCGGAGGCAGAGGAGCAGACGAACACCAGTCAGGGCCTGACGCTGGAGCAGCTGACCCCGGCGGAACGCGCTGAATTGGGCGAGAAGCAGCGCGGCGTGCGCATCATCGCAATGCAGGAGGGTGCCGGTGCCGACGCTGGCTTGCAGCGTGGCGACATCATTCTTGCCGTGGGCGAGCAGCCAATTGATGCGCCGGCAACATTTGTCGAATTGATGGCTGAGATCGACGGCCCGGTGGACTTGCTGGTTAGCCGGGATGGCGCGCGCTTGTATCTGGTGCTGCGCCCAGAAGATTAGCGGCGCCCATATTCTGCGCAACCTGGCCCTGAAAACCCGGCATGCGCCAAGTATACTGAGCGGTTTGTGCCACGAGGTCGTTTCAACGCCAATTCCATGTCGTCATCCAGCCAACAATTGATCCGCAATTTCTCGATCATCGCGCATATCGACCATGGCAAATCGACCCTGGCCGATTGCTTCATCACGGCCTGCGATGGGCTGTCCGATCGCGAAATGTCGGCCCAGGTGCTGGATTCCATGGACCTCGAGCGCGAACGCGGCATTACCATCAAGGCCCAGGCGGTGTCACTGGCCTATACGGCAACAGACGGCGCCACTTATCAATTGAACCTGATCGACACCCCAGGGCACGTCGATTTCTCCTACGAAGTTTCGCGTTCGCTGGCAGCCTGCGAAGGCGCGCTGCTGGTGGTGGATGCCTCGCAGGGGGTCGAGGCGCAAAGCGTGGCCAACTGCTACACTGCCATCGATCAGGATCTGGAAGTGCTGCCAGTGCTCAACAAAATCGACTTGCCGGCCGCCGATCCGGATCGCGTCGCCCAGGAAATCGAGGATGTGATCGGCATCGAGGCCACGGACGGCCTGCTGGTCTCGGCCAAGACCGGTGTCGGCGTGGATGCTGTGCTGGAGGCCATCATCAATCGCATTCCGCCTCCGGGCGGCAGCGCCGATGCACCGCTGCAAGCACTGATCGTCGATTCCTGGTTTGACAACTATCTCGGCGTTGTGTCGCTGGTGCGCATCGTCAATGGCCGGCTGAAAAGGCGCGAGCGCATCCAGGTGATGGCCACCGGGCGCGAATATGAAGTCGATGAGATTGGCATTTTCACGCCGCACAAGAGCCCGCGCACGGTACTCGAGGTCGGCGAAGTCGGCTATGTGATCGCTGGCATCAAGGAAATCGATGGTGCGCCGGT
>DATGUT010000154.1:0-8502 GCA_035301185.1 Salinisphaeraceae bacterium | reverse complement strand
AATACGGTGGAGGCAGTCATGGATTATACCCATCAGGCCAAGACGCTGGTGTTTTTGCTGCTGTTGCTGCTCGCACTCGCTGCCGTCGTCCTGTACCTGGTGCGCCGTTTCCGCAGCCGCAACGAGATCGGCCGGGCCTCTAGCGATCAAAGGAATAAATGATGTCGCCGCCAGTGCCCACGCTGCTGGTTTCGCTTTCCAAATGCCAGTGTGAATTGAGGGTGTAGCGCAGGCTCAGCGTTGCCACCGAGCTGAAGATGCCAATGCCGTAGCTGACGTACAGCTGTGGCGTGAGATATTTGCCCAGCATGAAGGCGGCTTCTTCCGAGCCATGGCCGGCGGCGCTGCCAACGCCGATGTCATCCAGGCCCAGCGCATCGCCCAGGCCGCCGAGCACCTTGTTCGCGCGCCCGCTGCCCAAGGCCAGTGCAGCCTTGGCGATGAGATTGCTTTCACCACCGGACGCGCCTTCCAACGGCCGCCCAAGCAACAGCCAGGACAGGATCTCGGCCTGTGGCATGGCGGGATTGGAGAACAGCGTCAATTCGGGCTGTTTGACGCTGCCGCGTACATTCACACCTACCGTGACGTCATCCGCTGGATAGCGCGCGGCGCGCAGCTCCAGCGCCGGACTGGTAATGGGCCCGCCGGAGAACAGGATTTCGCCGCGTTGAATATCGAGATTCTGACCGTAAGCGCGGTACGCGCCATTGACCAGATTCAACTCACCGGTGCCGGTCGCCGGCTCGCCTGGCAATTGAATGACTTTCAGATTGCCCTCGATGCCGGTCTCGAGCCCAAAACCTGCGAATTGCACATCGCCCAGAATAACTTCGATTTCAGCATGCACGGCGCGCGTCACTGCCTGGCCCGCGGGCTGATCCGCACCCTCGATAACCGTATCCTCCGCTTCGGTAACCACGCCGGCGGCCGGCAAATCGCGGGGCGTGATGCGGGCCTTGGGCACTTCCAACCGGCCGCTAGCATGCACCTGCTGAGGGGTGATGGTCAACTCGAGATCGGGACTGATCCAGGCCAGCGCCTCCGTGGTATTGGCGATCTGAAACTGCTCGCCCTGGATGGCCAGGTTGATTCTGGGGCCGCCCTGGCCGAGATCGACGGCGCCGGTTACATGCAGCTCGCCTCCGCCCGAACGCGCGCCCATGTCGATGTTGATGGTCTCGCCCCGACCGACAGCGTCGATACGCACGTCGGCAAGCTCCAGGCCCGGCGTCATCAGCCCAAGCTGCTCTGCCTGCAGCGTGATTTCACCCAGCACACGGGGCTGTTGCAGACTGCCGCTGATGCGCAGCGTGCCATCCATGCGGCCGTCGATTTCACTTACTTCGACCGCCAGCCGCGGTACGAAATCAAGCTCTGTGATATTGATGTCGACCGTGCCATCCAGCGGCCGCTCACTCAGCGGCGCCGTGCCATCCGGCACTTGCAGGCGGGCACGCACGGCTCCCGTGTCACCGAGCGGCACGTCAACGCGGGCATCAAGGCCATCGCTGTCCAGCTCGAGATTGACATGGGCGGGATCAAAGGCCAGCACTTCCACCGGCTGCTCGGCATCAGCCCGGATGACTGTTATTTCTCCTGGCGTGGTTTGCAGCCGCAGCGCGATTGCAGGCGTACCCTGGGCCGGCAAGGTGGCATCAACCGCGGCCGAAAGCGAGCCCGATAAATCCAAATCCTCAGGCAGGAATGTGTCAAGATAGGCGAAGGCCAAGTCATCAAGTTGCAGTTTGGCGCTGGCGCCCTGCTGGTCGTGCGCGGCATCGATGCACAGACGTGCATCCTGGCTTGTGAGGCAGGCAGCGGCGATATGCTGCGCGTCGGCCGTCACCTGGCCACTCGCAGGCGCTGCCAACTGCCATGCCGCCAGTTCGCCGTAGACCGCACGCAGGCTCGTCAGCGTAAAATCCCACACCATCGGTCGCTGTGCAAGCATGCCGTCGAGGGCCAGCGCCAGCTCGGCATCGCTGCCGTCGAACTCAAGCTTGAGTTGATGCTGAGCGGGGGTGCCGCTGCCGTTGATGGTCAACGCATGAATGCGCTGCCCCGCGGCCTGGGCGTCGCTGACGACCAGGTCGAGCCGCGACTGCGTGCGGCCCGACCAATCCAGCGTGGCGTCGAGATCAATGGCGGCGACGCTGTTGTCTTCGTACTCGATGCTGCGTGCATCCAGCGTGGCATCCACCGAGGGCGTGCCCAGCGTGCCGCTGGTGCTGCCTTGCGTCTGCAGCGTCCCCGTCAGTCCCGGCCACAGCGTGGCCAGATCATCCGCCGCCAGGCTCCAATCCAGCGCCAGCGGCGCCGCTGGCGTCAACCCCAGCTGGCCGCTGACATCGGCTTTGGCGGCGCCGTAGGCCAGCTGCAGCTGAGTGATGTCGATCCGGTCGGCCAGATAGGCCAGTTCGGCCTCCAGTTGCAGCGGCTGACCTCGCAGTTTGCCCTGCGCACTGAGCTGGTCCACATGCGCCGTCAGGCCATCATCATCCTGGCGTGCGCGAATATCCGCGAGCAGGCTGAAGTCGCCCGGCATGTCGGCGACGATGGCGCCAGGGTTGATGTGCTGGCCTTCGACATGGGCGCTGATGGCCAGCGCCGGCGCCCAGGCTACATCCGCGGTTGCATTGATCGTGCCTGGGCCGCCGCTGATCGCGAGCTGCGACAGGACGAATGAGTCGCGATCGCCGCTGCCGGCAAGCTCGAGATGGCCCTCCGCCTGGCCACTGACCTGCCAGTCGAGCGCGCCGGCAAGGTCATAATCCTCCAGCGTGCCGCTGAGCTCGAGCTGCCCTTGGCGGGAACTGTAGACGGCTTCGCCGTCCAGCGGCCAGCCCAGGTGTTTCCAGCTCAGCGCCACATCCATGGCATTGCCGGCAGCCAAAGCCAGCGTGCCGGCGGCATCCACCTGCAGCGGCGAGTCTGGCCGGCGCAGCTGCAATTGCTCGATGGTAACGACTTCCGGTGTGTACTGGATGGCTGCATTGGCCCGGGCCGGGCCGAACTTCTCACTGTTGGCGGCCAGTTCCAGATTGAGCGCCAGCTGCTGCGCCGTGCCGGACAGGTGCAGCTCTGAGTCGAGCACGACTTGCGGCAGATCGGGCATGATCGCGGCGAGTCTGCTGTCGGTCAGTGCCAGCTTTGCCTCGATTTGCGGCGTTGCCAGCAATTGTTGCAAAGTGGCAGTCAACTGCAGGTTGTACGGCGCGGCCGCCGTCTGTTTCAGCTTCAGCTCGCGCGGGGTGCCCGTCACGCGCAGCTGCGTGCTCAGTGGCGCCAGCTCGGGCAGTGCGTCACCAATTGCGGATGGTTGCAGCTCGCTGAGTTGCAGGGTGGCATCAATGCCCAGCTCGGCGAGCCTGTCCTCGGCGGCCAGCGGCAAATCGCTCAGGGTGGCGACCAGCTCCAGGTTGTAGGGCGCGGCCATGCTGCTGTGCAGCGTCAATTGCTGCAGGTTGCCACTGACCTGCAGCTGCAGCGACAGCGGTGCCAGTTCGGGCAGATCATCTCGCAGCGCGCTGATGCGAGTCTTGTCCAGGCGCAGCGTGGCGTTGATGCCGAGCTCCGCGAGCGCATCAGGATTGATGTCGCTGAGCGCAGCCTCCAGCTCGATGTTGTAAGGCGCGGCCACCCGGGCGTCCAGCATGAGGCGATCCAGATCCCCGCTGATCTGCAATTCGCTGTCGATCGCCGCCAGATCCGGCAATTGCAGATCCGCTTGCAGCTGCAGGCTGCTCGCGTAGCGATCATGCGGCTCGACCGCGGCTTGGCTGTGAAGGTCGAACCTGGGCCCGGTCGCGCTCAGCGCGCCGATTTGCCAGCGCTCATCCTGCAGGCGCACGTCCTGCAGCCGTGCCTGGCTCAGCTCGATGGCCTCTGCCGCGGGCGACGGCCGGATGGCCACATCATCGAGCGTCAGCTGATCGAGCCGCAACTGCATTGGCAGCTGGATGGCATCAGGCAGCGTGAATGGTTCTTTGTCTTGCGGCGGTTCGGCCTTTTCGCCCCTGCCCAGATAGCGCACGCCACTGATTGCCAGTTGCTCGACATGCACCGTTGCATGCAGCAACTCGGCCGGCTGCCATTGCAGATGAATACGCTCGACAGCGATCTGCATGCTGTCATTGTCAATGGCAACATCCGTGACCGTCAGCGGACCAAGCAGGCGGCCTTCGACCGTACCCACGGCAATGCTGTCTGGCAGGCGCGGCGCCAGCAGCGACCAGGCGAAATCCAAGCCACTGCGTGTGCCGGCAACCCAGCCGACAAGCAGCGCCAGCAAGAGGAGCAACAACAGCAGCGAAAACAGCGTCCATTTGCACAGCCGGCGCCACAACGACCGCCTGCGGGGCGGCTTCGGCGGCGGCGCAGATGATGCTGACGGCGTTGCTTCGCTCACAGTTGTGCGCCCAGGCCGAAGTGAATGCGAAACTTTGAGTCCGAATCATGCGGGTGGGCAAAATCAAGCCGGATCATGCCGACAGGCGATGCCCAGCGAAAGCCAATGCCTGCGCCGCGGCGAAAATCCATGGCGAATGTATTGGCCGCATTACCAATATCAAAGAATGAGGCAATGTAGAAATCCTTGTAAAAGCGGTAGTCGGCTTCGATGCTGCCGACCAGCAGATAACGCCCGCCAATGCGATCGCCGTTATCGGCCTGAGGTGCCAGGCTCTGGTAGGAGTAGCCACGCACGCTGCTGGCACCGCCGGCGAAGAAGCGCTGCGAGGGCGGTACATCACGAAACTGGCTGGCGGCCATGGCGCCGATCTCGCCGCGCAGCAGCAGCCGGGTACGCTCCGTGGTCGGCCAGATGAGGCCGCCGGACAGTTTGCCACGCACAAAATTGGTGCTCGATCCAAGTGCCTTGCCGGCACCGCGCACATCGAAATTCAAGGCATAACCCTTGCGCGTCTTGATTTCGTCATCCAGCCAGCGCAGCGTCCAGGCATAGCCGGGATACAGCAGGTGCGAACTGCGCGTGCCGTGGCCGTCGCGCAGGTCATAACGCTCATACAACAGGTTGAGATAGGGGCGATGGCGGCCCAGCTTCCAGCCGGTGTCGCGCACGACCCCGAGGCGCGCGTAGTTGCTGGTGATATCGCCGAATTTCTGGTTGGACAACTCGCCGGTAAAACTGAGCCGGTCGCGGATCACGTTTTCGATGGGAATGTCGTAACTGGCATGCAGGGTGCGCTCGATCTCGGAGATGCGCACGTCCTGGCGAAATTGATGGCCCCATTTGTTGAGATGGCGGAACTTGACGCCGAAGCCGACGCGCGGCCCGGTGTCGGTGCCATAACCGGCGCTGATGCGATAGTGTTGTGGCTTGCTCGGCTCGACCGCCACATCGATCGGCACCTGCAGCTCGCCAACCGTGCCCCAATCCCGCTGCTCAGGCCAGAGCAGATTGTAAAACCAGCTGTCGAGCGGCGTCTGCCGACGCACCGCATCGCGCTGTGGATTGATCATGACCTGGCTGAAATAATCCGATTCCGTCAGGATCAGCTGCAGGTCGAGCAGACGATTGGCATTGTAAGGCTCACCTGGCGTAATCGGCACCAGTTTTTGCACGAATCGCGGATCGAGAAAATCCTGCTCTACATGCACCGGGCCGAAGAAATAGCGCTCGCCGGTATCCAGGATCAGGGTTATGGCGGCGCTGTTGTTCTTTGGGTCGACGCGCACCTCCGATTTGCTGAAACTCGCGTTCAAGAAACCGGCACCATAGGCCGTTTCGGACAAGGTGTTTTTGGTGCTCTTGTAAGCCTGGTGCTGCAACTGATCGCCTTCATGCAGTCTGCTCGCGGCCAGCACCTGCCGCAGAGCGGAAAAATTCCGCCCAGGCCCGATGATGTCCAGCTGCAGTTGTTTTATGTGAGTCGGCGGCCCGGTCGCAATGTCGTAGCGAGCATGCCATTCGCTGCTGCCTTCTGCCGGCTCCTGCAGCTCAGCCTGAATTTCGGGATTGTAATAACCATAGGGCGCCAGCGCCCTCCTGGCCTCATCAGTACCCGCACGATACAGACGACGAATCTGTCGCTCGGACAGCTCTGCGTCTTCTTCCTCCAGCAGTGACAGCGAACGCTCGACGTTGTCCAGCAGCCGCCCTTCGATACCGGTAATGCTCACGCTGACCGTATCGGCCCAGGCCGGCAGCGCCAGCAGCAGGCACAACAGCAGCAGGACGCCGGCCACGCATTTGTCCGGCGCCAACAGGCAGCGGCTTCTGTCAGCCGCGGTTGCTGCGACAGGTGTCAATTGGTTGGAGGTTCGCCCCGGCTGTCGTGCAGACTTCTTGTACGCATGCAACGAAGCCCACGAATGCGTTTCAGACACGCAAAATCCCATTAGTTCATTTTGTCGGTTTTCGTCAGCGGCAGGCTGTTGCGGCTTGCCGTGCTCATGCCTGGCCATAGTGTAAAGCAGATCATCACCCTGGCGTGCTCTTGCCGAGGATCAGATTGTCGATGGCAAGCGCCATGCCGGGCTCGGCGCAGTCAAGCCCCAGCACCTGTTGGTAAAAAGACTGCTCGGCGGCGATGGCATGGCTGATGTTCTCGGCTCTGCGAAAGCCATGGCCCTCGTCGGCAAAATTGACCTGCGCCACCGGCACACTGCGCGCGCGCAGTGCCGCCGCCATGTGCGCGGCCTGGTCGGGCGGCACGATCTTGTCTTGCTGCCCCTGCAGGAACAGCACCGGGCAAGCCAGGCACTCGGCATGGTGCAGTGGCGATCTGGCCTTGAAAACCGCTGGATCTTCGCCGATCAGGCGCTCTAAATAGCGCGATTCGAACTTGTGTGTGGTCGCCAGCAAGGCCTGCAGGTCAGCAATGCCGTAATAGCTGGCGCCGGCCGCGGCCAGCTCGGTAAAGGTCAGTACACTCAATACCGTATAGCCGCCGGCACTGCTGCCGGTGATGACGATGCGCGCCGCATCGATGCGCCCATCGGCGGCCAGCTGGCGCGCACCGTAAACGCAATCCTCGACATCGGCAATGCCCCAGGCACCATTGAGCTTTTGCCGGTAGGCGCGGCCATAGCCGGTACTGCCGCGGTAGTTGACATCGAGCACGGCGTAGCCGCGCGAGGTCCAGTACTGGATGCGCAGATCCAGGGCCGTGCTGGTGGCTCCGGTCGGCCCGCCATGGCACTTGATCAGCAGCGGCGGGCGTTCCTGCGCGGGGCCGACCACTTCGGCATGTGCGGGCGCATAGAACAAGGCATGGGCCGTGTCGCCATTTGCAGTTGGAAACGCCATCGGCTCGGGTCGCGACAGCAGCACATCCTGGGCCACGTCTGCGCTCGTGCGCACGACTTCCATGGACCATGCCTCGCGCTCGCCCCTGCCGCCGCTGGCGCTGAGGCGCGCGATGCGCGGCGCCGTGCTCGCATCGGCAAGCACCAGCGCCAGGCCGTCGGCAGTGGCCACCAATTGCTCCATATGGGTTGCGGCCACGGCCAGATCGGCGAAAGCGCCGCTGCTGCCAGCCACCTCGCCCAGCCGCCAGAAGCCGTTCGCGCTCGCCAGGGCAAACAGGCGACCATCGGCGGCAAAGGCACAGGTATCCTGGCCGAAGATCCATTGCGGGACGCCAAACTCGGCCTGCTCGCGCGTCAGTTGGCGCAAATCGCGGGCGCCAGCCACACGATACAGGTTCCACCAATTATCGGCATCGGAGACGATGAACAGGCGGCCATCGGGTGCGAACAGCGGCCCGAACAGGGATTCATCCTCGCCCGCATGCAGGCAGGTGCCGGCGCCGATGCGGCCGTCGGGTGCAATCGCAGCCTGCCAGAGCTCGGTGTTGTCCCAAGGCATGTCGGGGTGATTCCAGGCCAGCCACACCAGTTTGTCGGCGCCGGGCGACAGTCGCGGGCTGGCGTAGAAATCATGCCCCGCGGCCACGGTTTGCACCGCGCCAGCGGCATCGATGCGCACGATGCTGGCACGCGGCTCGTGCGCCGTGCATGGTGTCTCGGCGACCGCAAACAGGCAATCATGGACCGGATCATATTGCAGATCGGCATAGCGCGCCGGGTCGTTCGCGCTCGTGATACGTGTGATCGCGCCCTGCCGGTCGCGCCGATACAGCGCCTGATCCGTGCCATTCACGAACCAGAGCACGCCGGCATGCACGGCGAAGCTGCCGCCGCCGTATTCGTGCACCATGGAACGAGCGCTGTAGGGCGCAGCCAGCAGATCTTCACAGGCGCCGCCGGGGTGTTGGCGCATGATGGTGCTGCGCCCGCCTTCCTCGGGGCGTCTTTCATTCCAGTACAGCACCGCGGGCGCGGCCGGATCGATCTTGAGATCGGCAAACTTGCGCCCGGCGGCGGCAATGTCCGCCGGGGTGATGGGCGACGGCCAGCAGCCGTAGGGACAGGTCTGTTTTTGCATCATTTCACGGGATAATGCCATTGCGCCTGCTGATCCTGACCGAGCGGCCGGCCATGGTCAAAACTGCGCTCGTAAAAACCGATGCGACC
>DATGUT010000153.1:0-4818 GCA_035301185.1 Salinisphaeraceae bacterium | reverse complement strand
GTTCAAGTCATGTTTTTCGGCCGTCTCTGCGGTCACCACCAGGGCATCCTTGTCCTCGGCGGGGGAAATGTCCAGCATGACCAGCCCCGCAGGCAAATTCTCCTGCACCGCATCGGCCACGTCCTGCTGTTCGTGCTCGCCGCCTTCCTCGTCGGTCAGATAAGCGAGCAGCGCGCCGGTGTATTCCGGCATGACATCGATCTCGCCGGATTCCAGCGCCGGAAACACGATTTCGCGCGAGCCCAGGTTGAGGCGTTTCTCCACTTCGAAACCGCGCGCTTCGAGCACATCGGCATAAATGTTGGCCAGGATGAGCTGTTCCGGGAAATTGGTCGAGCCGATGACGATCGGATCCGCATTGTCGGCGGCGGCGGAGCCGTTGTCGGGATCGTCGCCGCAGGCCGCAAGCAGGCCCAGGCAGGCGGAGACAATGAGCAGGCTATGTACAAGGCGACGCATGACACTTTCTCTGAGCAGGTTTGTATTGCAAGTTAGCGTATCAGCCCAGCGGAGACAATGCGCTTTTGCAGCCAGGCGAGCACCGCCTCGGTGACGATCGCGAGCAGGGCGACGACGATGGCGCCGCCGACCACCTGGGTCAGCTCGCGCGTTGCCAGGCCATCGATCAGGTAGCGCCCGAGTCCGCCCAGGCCGACATAGGCAGCCAGCGTGGCGGTGGAGACGACCTGTACGGCGGAAGTGCGGATGCCGGCCATGACTAGCGGCAGCGCGATCGGCAACTCCACCCGCCACAGCGTCTGCCACGCGGTCATGCCCATGGCGCGCGCGGCCTGGCGAATGGCCGGCTCGACCGAGCGCATGCCGACATAGCTGTTGGTGACCATGGGCGGGATGGCCAGCGCCGTGAGCGCGACCAGGATCGGCACGATGCCGAAGCCAACCAGCAGGAACACCAGGATGATCAGGCCGAAGGAGGGAATGGCGCGGCCGATGTTGGAGATGTTGATGGCAAGCGTGCCGCCGCGCCCGTAATGACCGAGCCCGATGCCGAGCGGCAGCGCCACCGCCATGCCCATGAGCATGGACCAGAGGACATAGCCGACGTGCTCGGCCAGGCGCAGCGGAATGCCCTGCGCGCCCTGCCACTGCGCCGGATCGCGAAACCACTGTAGCAGGGCGGCGAGTACATGGCCCGATTCGGCAGCGCCGGCACTGGCGGTGGCCAGCAGCGCGATGGCGAGGCCGATCAGCAGCGCAACCAGCGCCGGACGCAACCAGTGCCGTTGCCTGTTCATGGCGCTTGCCCGCGACGCCATGGCGTCAGGATTCCGAGCAGGGCGACCAGTGCCAGATCCACCACCACGGCCAGCACGATCGACAACACGAAGCCGACCACCAGTGGCGTGGGCGAATGCAGAGTGAAGCCGGTGATGAACAGGCGGCCCAGGCCGCCTTGGCCAATCAGGGCGGTAATGGTGACCAGACCGATGGTGGTCACGGCGGCAATGCGGATGCCGGCCATGATGACGGGCAGGGCTATCGGCAGTTCCACGGTAAACAATTGGCGGGCGCGGGAATAGCCCATGGCGCGGGCGGCTTCGCGCACCTCATGCGGCACACCTTTCAGGCCTTCGATGGTATTGCGAAACAGAATCAGTAGGGTGTACAGGGTCAGCCCGATCAGCGACGTGGTCTTGGACAGGCCGGTGAACGGAATCAACAGAATGAACAGCGCCAGCGACGGAATCGTGAACAGGACGCCGGTAACGAACAAGGATGGCTGATACAGCCGCGGCCAGCGCATTGCGGCGAGCGCCAGCGGAAAGGCGATGGCGAAGCCGAACAGCAGTGCCAGCACGGTCAGCTGCACGTGCTCACCCAGCTGGGCGAGGATCAAATCCGCGTGGCCGCCAATCCAGGACCAGCGCATCAGGGCAGCTGCCGGCTGAGGTCGTCGTGGGTCAGCAGGCCCTCGTAGCGGCGCTCCGGACCCAGCAGTGGCACCACGCCGGTGTCGTTGGCGACCATGGCGTTGAGCGCCGCGCGCAGCGAATCCGCGGCCGTGACTTCGCGCTTGAATGGCCACGGCTTGCGAGCGCCGACCGTGGCTGCGTTGCCGAGCCGCTCCAGGCTGAGCCAGCCGAGCACGGCCTTGTTCTCATCGAGCACAACCACCCAATCGGTGTCGTGGGCCCGGGCGACTTCCTGCGCGTGGCTGACAGTATCGGCCGTCGTCACCGCCGGGCCGGGAATGGGTTGCAACGTCGTCACCGGAATCAATGCCAGGCGCTTGAGTTCGCGTTCCGGGCCGAGGAAGTCGTTGACGAAGTCATCGGCCGGCGCGGCCAGCAATTCCGTTGGCTGTGCATATTGGGCCAGCTCGCCGCCCTCACGGAACACGGCGATGCGATCCCCCAGGCGAATCGCCTCGTCGATGTCGTGGGTGACGAACACGATGGTCTTGCCGACGCGGCGCTGCAGATCCATAAACTCGTCCTGCAGGCGGCCGCGCACGACCGGATCGACGGCGGCGAAGGGCTCGTCCATGAGCATGATCGGCGGATCGGCGGCCAGCGCCCGGGCCAGCCCCACGCGCTGCTGCTGGCCGCCGGAGAGCTGGTGCGGATAGCGATCCATGATTTCCGGCAGCAGGCCGACCAGCTCGACCAGTTCGTCGACGCGCTCCTGAATGCGCTTCTTGTCCCAGCCCAGCAGGCGCGGCACAGTGGCGATGTTGGCGCGGATGCTGCGATGCGGGAACAGCCCCGAATGCTGCATGGCATAGCCGATGCCGCGACGCAGGGCGATGCGATCGGTTTGCATGATGTCGCGGCCGTTGACCGCGATGCGCCCGCCGCTGGGCTCTTCCAGCCGGTTGATCATGCGCAGGGTCGTGGTCTTGCCGCAACCCGAGGGGCCTACCAGGACGGTGAGTTCGCCTTCGGCGATCTGCAAGTCAAGCGCGTTGACCGCTGTCGTGCCATCTTCAAATTGCTTGCTGACGGCTTCGAATCGAATCATGGCCCGCCTTGGTTTTGCTTTTGGCTGTTACATACTTTACATGGATGCGCGCGCCGGCGCGAAACGCGCCGCCTGCGGGCACGCCGCAAACGTGGTAAATGCTATTGTATGGCAAGGTTGGAGGCTCGTCGGCACACGTTTGGAACAAGCTGCATGATGACGAACAGTTCTGGAATGGGCTCACCGCTGACGGCCTGGCTGCTGCGGCCGGTTTCACAACGCCTGCGTGGCCAGATCCTGCAGGTGATCCGGCCCAATGTCGATTTCGGCATCGACTATGACCAGCCCGTGGGTGATCCCGGCCTGTTCGGGCCCGGCAGTGCCACCTGGAAGTTCCATGCCGACTTTCCCGGCATGATGGCCGGCGGGCTGTGTGCGCTCATGCTGCAGACACTGCATCCGCGCGCGCTGGCGGGAGTCTGGGATCACTCCAGCTTTCGCGAAGATACGATTGGCCGCCTGCAGCGCACGACGACGTTTGTCGGCGCCACCAGTTTCGCGCCGCGCGCGGATGCCGAGCGCTTGATTGCCATGGTGGACCGCATTCACGCCCGGGTCCACGGCACCACGGCCGATGGCGAGCCGTACTCTGCGCGTGATCCGGAGTTGCTCACCTGGGTGCACTGCACGCAGGTATATGGCTACCTGAACGGCTATCTCACCTATCGTCGCGTCAATGTGCCGGCCAGCGAGCAGGACCGTTACCTGGACGAATACCGGCAGATTGCGGAAATGCTTGGTGCGCGCGATGTGCCGGCCTCGCGCGCGCAGCTGCGTGAATATTTTGCCTCGGTACAATCCGAGCTGCGCTATGATGAGCGCTCGCGCGAGACGCTGGCAGTGCTGGCCTCCATTGAGTTGCCGATTGTGGCCGCCGGCCTGTCGCGGCGTGTGTTTCTGGGTGCCGGCGCAGCGCTGCTGCCGGCCTGGGGGCAGCGTCTGCTGGGCCGGAGCCGGCGGCAACGGCTGCAGGATCGAGCGGCGTCTGCCGTCTTGTATCGCATGGGGCCGATGATTCGCGCATCCATGGCCAAGGGCGTGGCATGGCGCTCCGCGCGGCGCGTCAATGCATCGCCGGATTGTCTGCACTTTGATTGACTGATTATTGACCAATGCAAGGGGGCTAATGAGCCATTTGCCGATTCTGCGCGGCTCTGCTGCGAGTTGTTGCCGGCGCGGCATGCGTTTTGCCGCATGCATCACCGTCGTCGGGGTGCTGCTGCTGACGGCTGCCTGCGCCACGGCGCCGGAGCCGGCCACACCCGCGCCCGACACGCCGATAGCTTATCCAATCGAGGACGGCATCAAGGCCACCGTGATTGGCACACCACCGGCGGTGCGCGCCGACTTGCCCGAGGACGTGCCGATCAAGATGCACGCACTGGCGCCATTGGTCGAGCGGCCGGTGCCGCCAGTGCTGGAATATGCGACGCCACTGCAATATGCACTGGCCGCGCAGGATGAAGCTGCGCCGCTGGTATTCGTGGTTGCCGGCACCGGCGGCACCGCCGCGGGGCAGAAATGCAACGTCATCATGCGCATGCTGTATGCCGAAGGCCTGCATGTGGTGTGCCTGCCTTCGCCGACCAGCGTACAGTTCATGCTGGGCGCAGCGCCGCATCCGATGCCTGGGTACATGCCGGCCGATGTCACGGCCCTGCATGCGCTCATGCGCGCGGTGCGGGCTGATTTGCCTGCCAACCTGCAGATCGATGGCTATGACCTGGTCGGCTACAGCCTGGGCGCGACCGAGGCCGCGTTCGTCGCCTTTCTGGATGAGCAAAAGCAGCAATTCAATTTTCAGCGGGTGCTGCTGCTCAACCCGTCGGTCAGCCT
>DATGUT010000152.1:0-4409 GCA_035301185.1 Salinisphaeraceae bacterium | reverse complement strand
TTCCGTGTATCGCAGCGGCTGGGCGGTGCTGGTCATGACGGCGCTGCTGACGATTGCCGTGTGGCTGATCGTACTGCTGGTCTGAGGAGCATGGCATGAGTGACAAGCAAAAACAGCAACAAAATACACCATCGGACGACGCGCAGGACGACAAACACAACAGCAGCCAGGGCACTGGCGGCGGCGCAACTAATACTTCTGGCGACAGCAGCAATAGCGACAACGGCGACGACGACATCATCCGCGTGGCGCGCACGCCGTCCAGCCCGGCATTGCAGACCGAGTTGGAGCAGGAGCGCGTGGCCAGCGAGGCCCGCGCACTGGGCGCGGGCCACACCGGCTCCACCATTTTCTATCTGCAGCGCCTGACGGCCGTGGCCCTGGTGCCGCTCGCCATCTGGTTCGTGGTCGGCGTGGTGAGCATGACCCGCGGCGCCCAAACCGATGCCGCGGCCTGGCTCGGCTGGCCGATCAACGCCGTGCTCATGGGCCTGTTCATCGTCATCGCGCTGCGCCATGCTGTCATCGGCATCCGCATCATCTTTGAGGACTACGTCGGCAACGAGCGCCTGCGCGGCGCCTGCATGCTGGCGATCGAGGCGCTGGCGCTGATAATCGGCGTCGGCGCGGTCGCTGCCCTGATTCTCCTGGCTCTCATGTAACAACAAGAATATGGCAACGGGCAATCACATCGTCGATCACAGTTTCGATGTCATCGTGCTGGGTGCCGGCGGCGCCGGCCTGCGTGCCACGCTCGGCATGGCCGCCACGGGTCTGCAAACCGCCTGCATCAGCAAGCTGTTTCCGACCCGTTCGCACACGACCTCGGCCCAGGGTGGCATTTCCGCCGCGCTTGGCAACATCAAGGAAGACGACTGGCGCTGGCACATGTACGACACCGTCGCCGGCTCGGTGTGGCTCGGTGATCAGGATGCGATTGCCTACATGTGCCATGAGGCCATTCCCGCCGTGCTCGAACTGGAACACATGGGCATGCCGTTCTCGCGCACCGAGGACGGGCGCATCTACCAGCGCAAATTCGGCGGCCACACCACGCATTACGCCGATGGCGAGATGGCCGCACGCGCCTGTGCCGCGGCCGACCACACCGGCCATGTGATGCTGCAGACGCTGTATCAGCAATGCCTCAAGCACAAGGCGCAATTCATGATCGAATACTTCGCCATCGATCTGCTGATGGATGATGACGGCCGCTGCTGCGGCCTGCTGGCCTTCAGCCTGGGCGACGGCACGCTGCATCGCTTTCGCGCCAAGCAGACGGTGCTCGCCACCGGCGGCGGCGGGCGCATGTTCGAATCCTGCACCTCGGCGCACACCTGCACCGGCGACGGCAATGCCATGGCGCTGCGTGCCGGGCTGCCGCTGCAGGACATGGAATTCGTGCAATTCCACCCCACCGGCCTGATCGGTTCGGGTTGCCTGATCAGCGAGGCGGCGCGCGGCGAAGGCGGTTATCTGACCAATGGCGAGGGCGAGCGCTTCATGGTCAATTACGCGCCGCACGAGCAGGATCTGGCCAGCCGCGATATCGTCAGCTACGCCTCTGGCGTGGAAATGCGCGAGGGCCGCGGCTGCGGCGAGAATGGCGATCACATCCTGCTGCATCTGGAGGATCTCGACGAGGAAACGCTGGACGAAAAGCTGCCAGGCATCGTCGAAACCATCCACACTTTTCTTGCCATCGATGCGCGCAAGGAGCCGGTGCCAGTGGTGCCGACCGTGCATTACTGCATGGGCGGCATTCCCACCAATCTCAACGGCGAAGTGGTGGACCCGCGCCGCGGCGGCGACAATGCCGTCGTCCCTGGCCTGATGGCCGTGGGCGAAACCGCCTGCGTGTCCGTGCATGGCGCCAACCGCCTCGGCACCAACAGCCTGCTGGACATCATCGTCTTCGGCCGTGCGGCGGCCCTGCATGCTGCGGAAATCATCGACAAGGACAGCGATCCGCCGCCCACGCCGCAGGCTTGCGAAGACCGCATCCTCGAGCGCTTCCATGCCCTGCGCCACAATGCCGACGGCGAAAACCCTGGTCAGGTGCGCCCAGCCATCCAAAAGGCCATGCAGGAACACTTCGGCGTGTTTCGCAAGGAAGACACCATGGCCGAAGGCATCGACCGGCTCGATGCGCTGGCCGACCAAGTCGACGGCATGGGCGTGACCAACCCCGACCTGACCTGGAACATGGAGCTGGTCAGCGCGTTGGAAGTCACCAATCTCTATGAACAGGCCACAGTCACGGCGCACTCGGCCCGCCAGCGCACGGAATCGCGCGGCGGCCACATCCGCGACGACTACGGCGAGCGCGACGATGACAACTGGCTCAAGCACACCGTGGCCTGGCGCAGCGCCGACGGCAATATCGACCTGGGCGAGCGCCCGGTGCGCCTGGAGACCGGTCGTGACGACGTCGACACCATCCCACCCGCAGAACGCAAGTCGTGAGGAGGCCTCATGGCGGAACTGATGCTGCCCAAGAATTCACGCGTGCAGAAAGGTCGCAGGCACAAGCACGAAGGCGACGCCGGCAAGCTGCAGACCTTTCGCATTTATCGCTACGATCCGTCCACGGACGAACGCCCGCGCATGGACAGCTACGAAGTCGATCTCGACGACTGCGGGCCGATGGTGCTCGATGCCATCTTGAAGATCATCGACGAAATCGACCCCTCCATCGCCGTGCGCCGCTCCTGCCGCGAAGGCGTGTGCGGCTCCTGCGCCATGAACATCAACGGCACCAACGAGCTGGCCTGCATCACTCACATCAGTGATCTGGGCCGCGGCTCGATTCGCCTGTCGCCGCTGCCGCATCTGGCCGTGATCAAGGATCTGGTCGGCGATCTCAGCCGCCTGTATGCGCAAAATGCGTTCGTCGAGCCGTGGCTGAAAAATGAGCAGCCCGAGCCTGAACGCGAGCGCCTGCAATTACCCGAGGAGCGCGACAAGATCGATGAGGGCGCGCGCTGCATCCTGTGCTTTTGCTGCTCCACCGCCTGCCCCAGCTGGTGGTGGGCCGGCGACAAGTTCCTCGGCCCGGCCGCCCTGCTGCAGGCCCAGCGCTGGATTGTTGAGAGCCGCGACGATCACACCGGCGAGCGCCTGGACGTGATGGATGACGTGTATCGCCTGTATCGCTGCCACACGATTCTGAACTGCACCAATGCCTGCCCCAAGGGCCTCAATCCGGCCCGCGCCATCGCCGACATCAAACGCATGCTCAATGACCGCCGATAGTCGCCTGACCGATGCGCTGCGGGCGCGTTCGTCTGCGCTTGCGGCTATGGAGGCAAATTCATGACCGACACGAACGAGACCGACATGAGCAAAGTCGAGCCGCTGACCATCCGCAAACAAGGCATCGAATTGCTGACCGATCCGCTGCTCAACAAGGGCACGGCCTTTACCGACGACGAGCGCCACCGCTTTGCGCTGCATGGGTTGCTGCCGCCACACCAGGGCACCATGTATGAGCAGATTCGGCGCCGCCTCGACGCCATCCGCGCGCACGACGACAACCTGCAGAAATATCTCGAGCTGCGCAGTTTGCAGGATCGCAATGAAACCCTGTTTTACGCGCTGATTGAACGTAATCTGAAGGAAATGCTGCCGCTGGTGTACACGCCGACGGTGGGCCGCGGCTGCCAGGCATTCAGCCAGCATTGGCAGCATCCGCGCGGCCTGTTCGTGAGTTACCCCTATCGCGATCGCATTGAGGAGATGCTGGCTGATTCGCGCTATGACAATGTACGCGTGATCGTGGTCAGCGACGGCGAGCGCATCCTCGGGCTCGGCGACCAGGGGGCCAACGGCATGGGCATCCCGATCGGCAAGCTGTCGTTGTACACGGCCTGTGCCGGCATCGATCCGAGCACCACGCTGCCGATTCTGCTGGACACCGGCACCAACAACCCCGAGCGCCGTGACGACCCGGTCTACATCGGCTGGCGCCACAAGCGCATTCGCGGCAAGGACTACGAAGCCTTCGTCGATCGCTTCGTGGCTGCAGTGAAAAAACGCTGGCCGCACGTGCTGCTGCAGTTCGAGGATTTCGCTCAAACCAACGCCCAGCACCTGCTCGAGCGCCATCGCGACCAGCTGTGCACCTTCAACGACGACATCCAGGGCACGGCGGCCGTGGTCGCCGGCACCCTGCTGGCCGCAGCGCAAGCCACCGGCACGGCGCTAAAGAAGCAAACCGTGGTGATCTTCGGCGCCGGCTCGGCCGGCTGCGGCATTGGTCACCAATTGATCAACATGATGATCGAGGATGGCCTCGGCGAAGACGAGGCCAAACGACGCTTCTACGCGCTCGACAGCCAAGGCCTGCTGCTGGCCGACAATCCCAACCTGAAGGATTACAAGAAACCATTCGCGCGCAAGCGCAGCGA
>DATGUT010000151.1:0-8665 GCA_035301185.1 Salinisphaeraceae bacterium | reverse complement strand
GTCATCGTCGGTTCCATGCTCAACAGCAGCGGCGAGCTGGAAGACTGGGAGACACTGGAAAAACTGGTCGCCGAACCCATGACCAAGCGCGCCTGGAGCGAGCTGGAACACAGTGAATGGATCGCCGAAGGCGATGCTGGCGCCGAGCATGTCCTGTATGCATTCATGGATCCGAGCTGCCCTTTTTGTCACATGTTCTGGACCCAAGTCCGCCCCTGGGTGGAGTCGGGCAAGGTCCAACTGCGCTATATCATGGTGGGCGTAATCAGCGAGCAAAGCCCCAACAAGGCGGCCGCCATCATGACTGCGGACGACCCGCTGGCGGCATTCACACGCAACGAAAAGCAGTTTGACAACGGCGGCATCGAGCCGCTGGAAAACATTCCCGCACAAACCCAAAACGCGTTGATGGCCAACCAACGCCTGATGACCCAAATGGGCATCCAGGGCACACCGGGCATCGCTTATCTGGATGCCGATGGCCATATTCAGTTCTGGCGCGGCGTACCGAAAAAGGAAGACATGATCGAAGTGCTGGGCGAGCCGTAGGCGCGGCTGCAAGCAAGCTCTAAGCTAGCGGGCCAAGCGCATCACGGCGCTCGGCCCGTTGTTGCGCCATGCGAGGGTAGCGGATGAATCTGCTCGCGATCTTCCTCCAGACCCTGGAAATCACGCTGCCGGTTTTTGCCATGGTGTTCCTTGGCATCGGCCTCAAGCGCATTGGCTGGATCGACACCGCCTTCATCAACACCGCCTCGGCGCTGGTGTTCAAGGGCACCCTGCCGACGCTGCTGTTTCTCAGCATCATCCAAGCTGATCTGGATGCGACGCTGAACCCGTGGCTGCTGGCGTATTTCGCCGTCGCCACCGTTGTTACCTTCGTGCTCAGCTGGCTGTGGGCGGCCGCCTGGCGCGTGCCCCGCAGCGCGCGCGCCGTGTACGCGCAAGGCGCCTTTCGCGGCAACTGCGCCATCATCGGCCTGGCGCTGGCCGCCAACATGTATGGCGCCACCGGCCTGTCCATCGGCGGCCTGCTGCTGATCGTGGTGACGCTGACCTACAACCCGCTGTCGGTCATCGTCCTCGCTGCATATCAATCGGAGCGCGCCACCGATTGGCGCGCCATCGGCAGCGAGCTCGCGCGCAACCCGCTCATGCTTGCCGCCCTGGCCGCCATCACGTTCGCCGCCAGTGGCCTTTCGCTGCCAGTCTGGCTGCGCAACAGCGGCGACTATTTTGCCTCGCTGACACTGCCGCTGGCCCTGATCTGCACCGGCGGCACGCTGTCCCTCGATGCGCTGCTGCACAGCGAACGCGCCACCACGTTCGGCGCCAGCATGCTGAAAATGCTCGTCCTGCCCGCGCTTGCCGTTGCCGCGGCCTGGGCGCTCGGCTTCACCGGCCCCGAACTCGGCGTCCTGTTCCTGTATTTTGCCAGCCCCACCTCGGCCTCCAGCTTCGTCATGGCCAAGATGATGGGCGGCAACGACCGCCTGGCCGCCAACATCATCGCCCTGACCACGCTCATGGCCAGCATCACCGTCACCGGCGGCATTTTCGTCCTGCGTGCCGGCGGCCTGATTTGAAGTACGATACCGCCATGTCCCCCGCCCTGCACCGACGCACGCTGGCGATTGCGCTGCCGATGATCTTGTCCAACCTGTCGGTGCCGCTGGTGGGCATGGTGGACACGGCGGTGGCCGGGCATTTGCCGGGTGTGGCCTATCTGGCCGCGGTCGGGGTCGGCGCGACTATTTTCGATTTTCTGTTCCTCGGTCTCAATTTCCTGCGCATGGGCACGACCGGGATCACCGCCCAGGCCCATGGCCGTGATGATTTCAGCGCCGCGCGCAGTGCCTTGGCCCAGGCTGTGCTGCTGGCGCTGGGGCTGGCCGCCGTGCTGCTGCTCCTGCAGTGGCCGGTGCGCGAATTGGCCGTGTGGCTGATGACACCGGACGCGCTGACCGCCGATTACGTGCGCATTTATTTCCTGGTGCGCATCTGGAGTGCGCCGCTGGTGCTGAGCAATTATGCCTTGATCGGCTGGTTTCTCGGCATGCAGACGGCCAGGGCGCCGCTGCTGATGATGCTCGGCATCAATCTGGTCAACATCGTGCTCGACTTCACGTTTGTTTACGGCTTCGGCATGGGCATCGCTGGCCTGGCGCTGGCTTCGGTCATCGGCGAGGCGGCGGGTCTTTGTATTGGCGTATATCTGGCCCGGCAAACGCTGCGCCACTATCCAGCCAGCTGGACGGCACGACGATTGCATAGCCTGGCCTCCTGGCTCGAGCTGGTGGCGATCAACAGCAACATCCTCATTCGCACGCTCTGCCTCATGCTTTCGTTTGTCCTGTTTACCGCCCTCGGCGCGCAACTCGGCTCCGTGGTGCTGGCGGCCAACGCGCTGCTGTTGAACCTGCAGCAAATCCTGTCCTACGGCCTGGATGGCTTCGCCCATGCCGCCGAAGCCATCGCCGGGCGCGCCTGGGGCCAGCGCGCCATCGATGCGTTTCGCGCCGCGGTCAACACGGTGCTGCTGTGGTCGTTGGGCATTGCCGGCGCTTTTACCGCGCTCTACTGGCTGTTCGGGCGCAACGTGATCAACCTGCTGACCGATTTGCCCGACGTGCGCAGCGCCGCTTACGCGTTCCTGCCGTGGATGATTTTGTCGCCGCTGGTGTCGGTCTGGTCGTTCGTCTACGACGGCGTCTTCATCGGCGCCACCTGGGCGCGCGAAATGCGCAACGCCATGCTGGTGGCCACGCTGGTCGTGTATCTGCCGCTGGCCTTCGGCCTGGTCAGGTTGTGGGCCAACCACGGTTTGTGGCTCGCGTTCCTGGCGTTTCTCGGCGCCCGCGGCGTGACCATGGCCGGTTGGTATCGCTGGCGCCTGCGCCACGTTTAGGACTCAGACGGCCACCATCTTGCCGGGGTTGAGCAGATTGTGTGGATCGAGCGCCCGCTTAAGTGTGCGCATCACCTCGATCGCATCCGTATGCTCGCGCGCCAGGAAATCCATCTTGCCGTAGCCGATGCCATGCTCACCGGTGCAGGTGCCGCCCATGGCCAGGGCGCGCGCGACCAGGCGTTCGTTGAGCTCTTCTGCGGTCTTGATTGCCGCCGTGTCGGCCGGATCGACACAGAAGATGACATGGAAATTACCGTCGCCGACATGGCCCAGGATGCAGGCATGCACCGCCGCCGCATCCAGATCGGCCTTGGTTTCGGTAATGCATTCGGCCAGGCGCGAGATCGGCACGCAGGCATCGCTGATGATGCCCTTGGCGCCCGGGAATTGCGCCAGTGCAGCGTAATAGGCGTTGTGGCGCGCCTGCCACAACTGGCGGCGCTCGCTTTCGTCGCTGGCCCAGCGGAAATCCTCGCCGGCGAAATCGTGGACGATGGCGCCGACATTGGCGGCGTCTTCATGCGCGGAGGCATTACTGCCGTGGAACTCGAAGAACAGCGTCGGCGCCTCCCGATAATCCAGCCCGGCGTATCGATTGACCGCGCGCATCTGCACCTCGTCCAGCAGCTCGATGCGCGCCACCGGCACGCCCATTTGGATGACCTGAATCGATGCCTGGACCGCGGCAGCAATGTCCGGGAAAGCACAAACCGCCGCCGTGACCGCCTCCGTATGCCCGTGCAGGCGCACCGTCAGCTCGGTGATGATGCCAAGCGTGCCTTCGGAGCCGACCAACAGGCTGGTCAGGTCGTAACCCGCGGCCGATTTGCGCGCACGCCCGCCAGTGTGGATGATACGGCCATCGGCGAGCACGGCCGTCAGCGCCAGCACATTGTCGCGCATGGTGCCGTAACGCACGGTGTTGGTGCCGGAGGCATTGGTTGCCGCCATGCCACCGAGCGTCGCATCGGCGCCCGGATCGACCGAGAAAAACAAACCGGTATCGCGCAGGTAGCTGTTCAACTGGGTGCGCAGCACGCCGGCCTGCACCGTGACATCCATGTCCTCGGCATGGGCCTCGAGCACCTGATCCATGCCGGTCAGGTCGACGCAAATGCCGCCGCGCAGCGCCGCCACATGGCCTTCCAGCGACGTGCCGGCGCCGAATGCAATCACGGGCATGCGATAACGCGCGCAGCGGCTGACGATCTCGCTCACCTCCGCCGTGCTCTCTGGAAACACGACCGCATCCGGCGCCCGCGGCGGATGCAGGGATTCGCCGCGGCCATGCTGTTCGCAGGCGGCCCGGGACGTGGTCAGGCGCTCGCCCAAAAGCGTGCGCAACTCGGCAATCAGTTCGTTGGTGCTGTGCTCGTCTGCCTTCATTATCCGCTCCGTTCAGGCAATAGCCATGCCGTTATGGCCAGCATGCTGCCAAGCATGCAGCGCTGGCCATGCCCATGGTACAGCCCGCGTGTACACTATGGCCTGTTACAGGCAATCGACAGCCGCCGGTGCGGCTTGTCCACAGGGGAACCAACACATGACTCTGATTATTCTGCTGATCATTATTGCAGCCATCGTGCTGTATCTGATCGTCGTTTATAACGGCCTGGTGACTTCGCGCAACGGCTACAAGAACGCCTTTGCCCAGATCGACGTGCAGCTCAACCGCCGCCACGATTTGATCCCCAATCTGGTGGAGACGGCGAAGGGCTATCTCAAGCACGAGCGCGAGACGTTGGAAGCCGTGGTCCAGGCGCGCAACGCGGCGGTCAGCGGGCTGTCCAATGCCAAGGGCAATCCCGGCAACGAGGATGCCATGAAAGACCTGGCCGGCAAGGAAAACCAGTTGACCCAGGCACTGGGCCGGCTGTTCGCGCTGCGCGAAGCATATCCGGATCTGAAGGCCAACCAGAACATGATGCAGCTGTCCGAAGAGCTGACCTCGACCGAGAATCGGGTCGCCTTCGCCCGCCAGGCGTTCAACGACGCGGTACTGACCTATAACAACAAGCGCGAAGTATTCCCCAACTCGTTCGTCGCCAGCATGTTCCATTTCCAGCCCGCGCACATGCTGGAAATCGAAGACCCAGCGAAACGCGAAGCGCCCGAAGTGTCCTTCACCTGAGCATGCACGCCGCGCTGAACGGATCTTACGGGATCACTGCGAAATGAATTTCTTTGCCCTGCAGAAACAGGCCAGGCGGGCGTCGCGGCGCATGGTGGTGCTGTTCCTGCTGGCCGTGGTGGCGATCATCGTGGCGGTCGATGCCATCGTCGTATTCTTCGGCTACGGCAAGCTGCCACCGGCGCAGGGCGGCGGCCTGGATTACCAGTTCCTGGGCATGATCAGCCTGGGGCTGCTGGTGCTGATCGGGCTGGCCTCGCTGCAGCGCACGCTGAGCCTGCGCGCCGGCGGCTCCGCCGTCGCCCACAGCATGGGCGCCACGCCAGTCAATCCGGACACCACCAATCCGGCGTGGCGGCGCCTGCGCAACATCATCGAAGAGGTGGCGATCGCCTCCGGCGTGCCGGTGCCGGATGTCTACGTCATGGAGCACGAGCTTGGCATCAACGCCTTCGCCGCCGGCTATTCGCCGGCCGATGCCGCCATTTGCGTGACCCAGGGCAGCCTGGACAAGCTCACCCGCGACGAGCTGCAAGGCGTGATTGCACATGAGTTCAGCCACATCCTCAACGGCGACATGCGCCTCAACATTCGCCTGATCGGGCTGCTGTTCGGCATCCTGGCCATCGGCATCGTTGGGCGCAGCATCATGTACAGCGGCGCATACTCGCGCAGCCGCCGCGGCGGCAATGGTGCCGCCATCATCGGCCTTGCCCTGCTGCTGGTGGGCTACATCGGCTTCTTTTTCGGGCGCCTGATCCAGGCCAGCGTGGCGCGCTCGCGCGAATCGCTGGCCGATGCCTCGGCGGTGCAGTTCACGCGCCAGAATGCCGGCATCGCCGGTGCCCTGAAAAAAATCGCCGCGTTGTCGGAAAGCTCGCTGCTGCAGGCACAGAATACGGATCAGGTCGCGCACATGCTGTTTGGCGAGGGCATGGCCGGCTTCGCCATGTTCGCCACCCATCCGCCGCTGCTGCAGCGGATCAAGGCCTTGCAGCCCGAGTTCGATCCAGAGGAGCTGAAAGCCATCGCCAAGGCCTGGAGCGAGCCGGTGCCGGCGACCCATGCAGATGCCCCGCAGGCCTCGCTCGCCGGCTTCGCACCGGCGCTTGCCGGCGTCCAGTCCGGCGCCGCCACGGCCACGCCGGCAAGCGGCGGCGCCGCTGCGCCAGGCACACGCACGCGGGTCAGCGCCGAGCATGTGACGCAGCAGGTCGCAAGCGCAACGCCGGATCATTTCCAACTCGCACAGACGCTGCGCAAGCGCCTGCCGCAGGCCTTGACCAGTGCTGCGAGCGACACCCAAATGGTGCCGTGGCTGCTGTTGGCCATGGCCGTGGCCCGCACCGGCGATGCGCGCACCGTGCAGACGCAACTGATCGCGCAGATGCTCAATGCGCCCGCGGCCAGGAAAGTGAATAATTTCGTGGGCCAGCTGGAAAAGCTGGACTTACAGCTGCGCCTGCCGCTGGCAACGCTTGCGATAGCCACGGTGCGGCGCCTGCCACGCTCGCGCCAGGAAAAGCTGATGGAGCGCATCAACACCATCATGCATGTCGACGGCGAAGTGAATATGGAAGAGTATTGCCTGTCGCGCATGGTGCAAGTGCAGGTGCTCGACGCACTCAAGCCGCCCGCTGCCGCCAAACACGGGCACAAAAGACTGCGCCAATGCCAGCGGGAGACAAGGGATTTGTTTGCGCTGGTCGCGCATTATGGTAATGATAACGAAGACTGTGCCCAACAGGCTTTCGCAGCCGCCTGTGCCGAAGCCATGCCCGATATTTCACTGGCATACGCCGTGCCCGATGACTGGCAGCAGGCCCTGGACAACGCACTGGCGCAACTCGATAGGCTGCCGCCGGAAAGCAAGGAGCGAATTGTGCGTGGCTTGAGCTGCGCCATCCGTTTTGATGGCCAGGTCACGGTCAGCGAAGGTGAGCTGCTGCGCGTGGTGTGCGCAGCGCTGCATTGTCCGCTGCCGCCGTTCGTGCGGATTGCGACTGCTCAAGCCTGAAGCGCCGCCGGGCCAACGCCCGGCAGCCGCTGGCGTCAGGGTGGTCAGCGCGCTATTTCTTGACCCACTGCCCTTCCAGGGTCTTCACATACTCGCCATTCGCCGTCTTGGCAATGGCCTTTTTGCCGGCAATGCGTTCCACCTTGTTCACGGTGATGCCATGCTTCTTGGCTATCCGCTCGTAGGCTTGACGGCGCTTTTTGTTGACTTCGGAGGCCAGTTCCACGGCTGCCGGTGTCGATGTGACGACGCCAAGATAACCGTTGGGCTGCTCTCCGAGCAAACCCTGCGATTTGGCGGCATCCAAATCCAGTGCCAGCGCCTGAACGCTGCAGATCAGTACCAGCAGGAACAACAGATAACGAAGTAGACGCATAGAGGTGCTCCTAAAACAGATCGCTATCTTCATCGAACAGCTCATCGATTTCCTTGTCCACCTTGACGCGGATTTCATGGTCGATCTTCACGTTCATGTTAATGGTAATGGGTTTCTCCGGGGCTTCAAGCGCCACCCGCGGCGAACAAGCGATCACCAACGGCAGCAATGCCGCCAACCATACTAGCCTCATAGTTCAGACTCCTTGGGCCGTCTTCCCTGGCAAAACGGCACAGTTTGCTACCGGATGTCCCCCATCACGGTATCGACAATTTGCTTGCTAATTCGCAGGCTTCGCAACAACTTGTACATGTTTTCCTGATGCGTGTAATTGAGCACGACAGGAATGCCGCGCTCGGGATTGCGCCCTTTGATGGTCATGGCCGCATCCAGCCAACCATCGGCGCTCATGTCAATACGTGCTTGGAAAACCTTGATCTGCATCGGGTTGATTGCGTCCAGCGCCAAATCCACCGATTGATTGGCTTGCTCCATGGCGCGCACACCTTCGCTCTGCCTCAGCGACAGCGACAGCGGGGTCGCATTCGTCAACCACCCACCCCTGATGGACAGCGCCTCCTTGTGCAGACGCACGGGCACGGTGCCGCCAACTCTGCCGGACACATTCACAACTGGCTTGTTCTGCAGTGCGGCCAATTGTGCCACCTGGATGTTTGCAAGCTCCACCGGTTGATAATCACGCGCCGGCCAATCCAGTGCCGCTGCGCTCACGCGCCCGTCCAGCAGCGATGCATGAATGTCGTGGAACTGCCAGTGCTGCAAATCGCTGTCCAGCTGCAGGCTGATTTGCGTAATCGGCACGCCCACGTCCAGCTCTGCCACAGTCAACGGTGCCGAGCTGCTGACTTGAACATGCCCCGGCTGCCAGCGTACATCCACAGCGGCCTGCATCCCGTCGGCGGTAATGCTGCCCCAGTCGAGCGCCACATCCCGGGCCTGCAGGTGCCCGTTGACGCTGGGCGTTGTACCCAGGCGTTAATGGCCGCGCAGCCGCAGACTGCCCTCACGTGTGGTGAACTCCAGGCCACGGCTCATCACGGGTTGCAGAGACGTCGTGCCGCTCAGTTGTCCCCGTGGCACATGGTTGAGATCCTGGCCTGTAACCGTAAGTTTGCTGTCCCACTGCGGTACTTGCATTGTCGCCTTGAAATCCCAGCCGTCGGCATTGATCGCGGCGCGCACCGGCGGCAACACCCAACGGGCAGCGAC
>DATGUT010000150.1:0-3015 GCA_035301185.1 Salinisphaeraceae bacterium | reverse complement strand
CGCCAGGTGATACAAATCCGCATGCCAGGTGCCGCGCACTGCGTCCACGCGGAATGCGGCTTCCGCCCGGCGATCACGGCGCAGAAACGCCTCGCGCACTTCCGCGCCGACTTCGAAGCGACCGGGTCCGATGGCCGGGCCCAGCCAGGCCAGCAACTCGGACGGCGGCGCGGCAAGATGCGCCAGTGTTGCCTCGAGAATGCCGGCGGCCAGGCCGCGCCAGCCTGCATGGGCGGCGCCCCAGCAGCTGGCATCGTGGTCGCAGAACAGGACTGGAAGGCAGTCGGCGGTCAGCACTGCGCACACCGTGTCGGCGCTGCTGGCAACGCCGGCATCGGCCTCGATCAAGGTCGGGCTCGCGGCGTCGGCCACGGCAATGCCATGCACCTGGCTCAACCATGCGGGCGCACTCGGCAGCGCCAGCGCAGTCTGCAAGCGGGCGCGGTTGGCGGCAACTGCCTGCGCGCTGTCACCGCTGTGCTCACCCAGGTTAAGGCTGGCGAACGGCGGCGCGCTCACGCCGCCGCTGCGCAGCGTGGTGCCGGCGCGGATATTACCGGGCGCCGGCCAATTGGCGGCAAGAAACTCGAAATCTTCAGTCATGATTCACGCGTGCATGATCGTCTTCCAGCGCTTGCAGCAAGGCGACAAAGTCGGCCGGCAACGGCGCCTGCCAAGCCATGTGGCGCCCGGTTTCGGGATGCTGCAGGCCCAGCCGGCAGGCATGCAGGGCCTGGCGCTTGAAACCACGTAACACGGTGGCCAACGCTTCATCAGCGCTCTTGGGCAGAGCCAGTCGCCGCCCGTAAACGGGATCACCCAGCAGAGGATAGCGAATATGCGCCATATGCACACGGATCTGGTGGGTCCGCCCGGTCTCGAGCCGGCATTTGACATGAGTATGCGCACGATAGCGACGCAGCACCCGGTAATGGGTAACGGCGCTGCGGCCATCCTGGCGTACGGTCATGCGTTTGCGATCCACCGGATGGCGGCCTATCGGCGCCGCAACGCGGCCGCCAGCCGTCATGACACCGCAGGCGAGCGCTGCGTATTCGCGCTCAATCGTACGTGCTTGCAACGCGGCCACCAGATGCTTGTGGGCGGCGAAGGTCTTGGCCACCACAAGAATGCCGCTGGTGTCCTTGTCCAGCCGATGGACGATACCGCTGCGCGGCAGCACGGCCAACTCCGGCGCATAGTACAGCAAGCCATTCTGCAGCGTGCCGCTGGCATTGCCCGCACCCGGATGCATGACCAGCCCTGCCGGCTTGTTCAACACCAGCAGGGATTCGTCTTCGTGGATAATGTCGAGGGCCATGGCCTCGGGCTCGACCCGTTCGCTTGCGGGCTCGCTGGGCGGGCGCAGGCAAACCTGCTCGCCCCCGCTCACCCTGGTCTTGCCCGGCGGCGCGGCGCCATCCACGGTCAGATGGCCATCCAGCAACCACTGCTGCAGGCGGCTGCGCGAGTAGTCCGGCAGCAGCAGCGCCAGCACCTTGTCCAGGCGCTGCCCCTGATAGGTTGCCGGGATTGCAATTTTCTGTTCGCTTGCACCGGCCGACATCGTTATACTCTTGCCCTCATACTCAACCACGATAGCGCGCTCGGCGTGCCCAAATTTCGCATGCGGAAACTGCTCCTACTGTTCTGCCTCTACACCTTGCTTGCGGTTGCGCTGGCAGGCTGTGGCGGCAACAAAGACATTCAAAAGGCACCCTACGAAGACATTCCGCTCAAGGATATCGAAGGCAATGATCTGACCGGCGCCAGTGCCGAGCAACTCTACCAGGCCGGCCATGAGCTCCTGTATGCCGGCAGCCCGCGGGAGGCTCTGCGAGTATATCTGCAAATACAGACCGACTATCCATTTTCTGCCTATGCCACCCAGGCGGCATTGGAAACGGCGACCGCGCACTATATGCTCGATGACTTTGCCAGAACGGTCAGCGCCACCGATCGTTTCATCAAGCAGCATCCAAGTTCGCCAAATACCGAGTACGCCTTTTATCTGCGTGGCCTGGCCAATTACCGCATCAATGATCCCGGCCTGCTCGGCGGCGATGCGGATCAACGCGATCTGAGCTACTTGCGCCAGGCTTTCTCGGACTTCAAGCTGCTGATTCGCAATTATCCCAACAGCGTCTATGCCAAGGACGCGCAAATGCACATGATCGACATTCGCAACCGCCTGGCGAATTTCGAACTCGGCGTGGCGGAGTATTATCTCAAACGCCGCGCTTATGTGGGTGCGGCCCGGCGCGCCTCTTACATTCTGGAGCATTACCAACGGTCAACGGCGGCTCCGCGGGCGCTGGAGATCATGCAGGAATCGTACACGCAACTCGGCCTGTCCGGGCCCGCCGGTGATGCGCGCGCCATTCTGCAGGCCTCCTATCCGGATTACATTCTGCATCGCGATGACATTTATCGCGAGCGCCTGCAGGAGAAACGCGAAGGCGGCACGCTGGGCTGGTTCTGGGCCTGGCGCGACAAGGAACGCGACGAGGAGCACGAACCCAATGAATACACCGAGCGCTGGCTGAGCGGCACCGCTGCCAGAGCGATCACCCAACCCGGCCCAGCCGCGCAACAAGAGCAAGCCGATCAACAGGCCGCCGAACCGGCACCCGCAGATGCGCCGCGCGGCGAAAGCGAATGGCTCAGCGGCACCGCAACCAAGACCATTGGCCAGCCCTCACGCTCCGCCGCAGATCGAGCCGAGGAGCAAGATCAGACAGAGCAGGCTGTGCCGGAGGATGCAGACAGCCAGGAGCGTCATCGCCCGAGGAGAATCAAGAAACGCTCGTCCGGCAGCAGCAAATGGCTGGAAGGCGGCGCGAGCAAGCAGATGTAGCAGCCCGGGGCAGGCCCTTAGAGCCTTTTTCGTGTTTCTCGGTTCACACATTGCTGTCTAAAATGTGCTCAGGCAAGGCGCGAGGAGTGAAGTTTGGTCATTCCAAATGAACGACGAGCAACGCCGCATGAGTGCATTTTAGGCAGCAACCCTCTGGG
>DATGUT010000149.1:0-7621 GCA_035301185.1 Salinisphaeraceae bacterium | reverse complement strand
ATGTGCTGGACGAGCCAACCGTCAGCGACGCCGAATACGACCGCCTGCTGCGCGCATTGCAGGCGCTCGAGGCCGCGCATCCGCAACTGGTCACACCGGACTCGCCGACCCAGCGTGTGGGCGCGCCGCCGTCCACCGCGTTTGCCGCGGTGGCGCATGCCGAGCCGATGCTGTCGCTGGCCAATTGCTTTGACGACGACGAACTGGCGGACTTCGATCGCCGCGTGCGCGCGCAAACCGGGCGCGCGCAAATCTGCTATTGCGCGGAGCCGAAATTCGACGGCACCGCGCTTAACCTGACCTACGAAAACGGCGTGCTCGTGCGCGGCGCCACCCGCGGCGATGGCGTCACCGGCGAAGAGATCACCGCCAACGTGCGCACCATCCGCAACGTGCCGCTGCGCCTGGATGCCGCAGCGCCGCCCGCATTGGTCGAGATACGCGGCGAAGTCGTGCTGCCGCATGCGCGCTTCGAGCGGCTCAATGCGGAGCTTGCCGAGCGCGGCGAAAAAACCTTCGTCAACCCGCGCAACGCCGCCGCCGGCAGCCTGCGGCAACTGGATTCGCACGTGACCGCACGCCGGCCGCTGTTTTTCCTCGCCTACGGCATCGGCGCGGCAGAAGGCATCGATGTGCCCGCCAGCCAGTACGCCAGCCTGCAATTGCTTGCCGACTGGGGCTTCAGCGTCAGCGAGCACATCCAGCAGGTGTTCGGGCTGGACGGCTGCAAGACTTATTATCAGGCAATGGCGGAACGCCGCGCCGCGCTCGACATCGGCATCGACGGCTGTGTTTACAAGCTCGATGACGCCGCCGGGCGCGAGGAGCTGGGTTTCGTCGCGCGCGCGCCGCGCTGGGCGATCGCGCGCAAGTTTCCGGCGGAGGAGGCCAAGACGCGCCTCAACGACGTGCATTTTCAGGTTGGGCGCACCGGCGCGCTGACCCCGGTGGCGCAGCTCGAGCCGGTATTCGTCGGTGGTGTCACCGTCTCCAGCGCCACGCTGCACAACATGGACGAGATCGAGCGCAAGGACGTGCGCATCGGCGATCAGGTCATCGTGCGCCGCGCCGGCGACGTCATCCCCGAAGTCGTGCGCCCTGTCCGCGACGAGCGCGAGCCAAGACAGACGCGGGCCATCGAGCTGCCCGCCGCCTGTCCCGTGTGCGGCTCCGCAGTCGAGCGCGTGGCCGATGAAGCGGTGGCGCGCTGCACCGGCGGCCTGGTCTGCGCCGCGCAACGGCGCGAAGCGCTCAAGCATTTCGCCGCGCGCAATGCCATGGACATCGACGGCCTCGGCAGCCGCCAGATCGAGCAATTCGTCGGCGAAGGCCTGCTGCAGACACCGGTCGACATCTACCGGCTCAAGCAGCATCGCCAAGAATTGCAGGAGCGCGCCGGCTACGGCGAGAAATCCGTTGCCAACCTGCTCGACGCCATCGAAGCCAGCAAGGACACGACGCTCGCACGCTTCATCTTCGCCCTCGGCATCCGCGAAATAGGGCAAACCATGGCCCAGGATCTGGCCCAGCACTTCGGCACGCTGTCTGCACTGAGCGAAGCCGCCCGCGACTACCGCCGCCTGCAACAGCAAGTCGAACAAGAGGAACATGCCAGCGCCGCCGCCCGCGCGCGCCGCTTCGCACAACACCCCGTGCAGGCCATACCCAATGTCGGCCCGCGCCTTGCCGCCTCGCTTGCCGATTTCTTCAGCGAGGAGCGCAACCGCGAGGTGATCGAGCAACTCGTGGAAGCCGGCATACATTGGCCAAAGCCGGAAACCAGCGCCCAGGAGCAGCCGCTGGCCGGCAAGACCTTCGTCCTCACCGGCAAGCTCGAGGATTTCACCCGTGACCAGGCCAAGCAAGACATCGAAGCCCGCGGCGGGCGCGTCACCGGCAGTGTCTCTGGCAAGACCGACTACGTCGTCGCCGGCGCCGAGCCCGGCAGCAAGCGCGACAAGGCCCAACAACTGGGTGTGCCGATACTGGATGAACCCGCCTTCAAGCAGCTGTTGGAAAACGCGGCGACAAAAGACGGCAGATGAGGCCGAGCGGCAAGGCATGATGCTGTCCAGGTGCCGTCAGCCTGTAGCTGCTTCAGCATGCCATGCTTGCGCCATATGCCAGGCATTCCGCCATGCTGCGCCGGATGTCCTGCGCAGGATTCTCAGCTAAACTGCGCAGCCAGAACTTTCCGGAATTGCATTATGAGCATCAAGGCAGATCGATGGATTCGGCACATGGCATTGGAGCATGGCATGATCGAGCCGTTCGAGCCTGGCCAGGTGAAGCACAATGAGCATGGCAAGATCGTGTCTTACGGCGTGTCCAGTTACGGCTATGACGTGCGCTGCTCGCCGCGTTTCAAGATTTTCACCAACATCAACACCGCGATTGTCGATCCGAAGAACTTCGATTCCGACAGTTTCGTCGATTTCGAGGGTGATGTCTGCATCATCCCGCCCAACTCGTTTGCGTTGGCGGCAACGATCGAGTATTTCCGCATTCCGCGCAATGTGTTGACGATTTGCCTGGGCAAATCCACTTACGCGCGCTGCGGCATCATCGTCAATGTCACGCCGCTGGAGCCGGAATGGGAGGGCCACGTGACGCTGGAGTTTTCCAACACGACGCCACTGCCGGCGCGCATTTATGCCAACGAAGGCGTGGCGCAAATGCTGTTTCTGGAATCCGACGAGGAATGCGAGATTTCCTATGCTGATCGCGACGGCAAGTATCAGGGCCAGCGCGGGGTGACTCTGCCGCGCTAGAGCCTTTTAAGGCGTGTTCACAATCAGCACGACGGCGCGCCGGCGGCCATTTTGGCGCAATACGGCGTTATCGCTTGCTTCTGTAGTGCTGCCACAAGGTGCTCGTCGCGCCTTGTCTTGCAGCAAAATGGCCGCTGCTGTGCGGATCGGGAAGTGCGGAAAAGGCTCTAGGCGTGCTCCAGGCTAATTGCGCTGGATCGAAGACAATTCCATGGTGATGGTGCGCCCGTCTTGTTCATGTTCGACGCGCACCGGAATCCAATCCATGTACTTGGCCAGCCAGAAGGCGAGGCGCTTGTCTTCCTTGTCCACCCGCTCGACGATGAGGGTGTCGAAGCGCCCGGCAGGCACCTTGACCGTGCCGCCGGATCTGACGGCCAGCGTGTAGGTTTTGATCTCGTCCTCGTCGACCAGGGTGAAATTGCGCCGGGTGAGTTGCGCCGGATTCGGTGCCGAATCCACCCACATGCGGGCAGCAATCTGCAGCGACATGGGATCAGTGGCGGTTTCTGGCAGTTCCAGCGTCCGGCTCTTGCCCTGGCCGTTTTCATAGCGCACTGACTGCTCCTGCCAGTCGAATTGCAGGGTATAGCTGTGCTTGGGACTGCCTTTTTCGTGATGGCGAAAGTATTGCGGCTGCAGCGTGCCGTCATCGGTGATGCAAAAATGGCTCGCATCGGACAAATCGCCGACCAGCATTGAGACCACGGCGTTGGGGGCGCCCTCGCCGGTATAGATGTAGCAGCCAGGCGCATCCGGATCCGGCTTGAGCTGAAATTTGAGCGTGCCCAGGCCGATGATGCCGTACTTGGCCTTGTAGGTGGCGGTAAAGCTGTCGGTGGCGGCGGCAAACACAGGCACGCTGATGGCACACAGCAACAGCGCGACCAGCAGCCTAGCGCGGGGTGCGGAAATCATAATCCTCATGCAGTGGTTTCTCCTGCGGCCTGCCATCACGCCAAACCCGGCCATTATGCCAGCGCACGCGCCCCGAAACGAGATCGGCCAGGGCGGCCGGGTACAACCGCTGCTCGACACGCACCATGAGGCGGTCGGCGAGGCTGTCGGGCGTGTCGTCTGCACGGATGGCAATGCTGCCTTGGCGGATGATGGGGCCGCTATCCAGCATATCGGTGACAAAATGCACGCTGGCGCCATGGCGCGTGTCGGAGCCGGCAAGCACCCGCTCGTGCGTCTGCAGGCCCTTGTAGCGCGGCAACAGCGATGGATGAATGTTGACCAGCCTGCCGGCGAAATGCTGGACCAAGGCTGAACCGAGAATGCGCATGAAACCAGCCAGCGCGATCCAGTCCGGTCTGGCGGCAGCAATGCGGGCGACGAGGGCCTGATCGTAGGCGGCGCGATTTGGGTAGCCCGCACTTTCGAGCACGGCCCAGGGCAGGCCCGCCTGGCGCGCAATGCGCAGCCCGCGCGCGGCGGGTTGATCGCTGATGACAAGCACGATGCGTGCCGGCAGGCGCTCGGCCGCGATGGCGGCCATGATGGCCTCCAGATTGCGTCCGCGCCCGGACAGCAGGATCACGAGCCGCGCGGGATTGCCGGGCGCCGTGCTCAAACCAGCCGCACTGCCGGATCCGTGTCGGCAGCGCGTTTGTGGATGGCGCCGATGGTGCAGACCTGCTCGCCGTTGTCCTGCAGGATGGCGCGTGCGGTTGCCGCCTGCGCGGTCGGCACCACGACCACAAAGCCAATACCGCAGTTGAACGTGCGTTCCATTTCCGCTGTGCTGATCTGGCCGGTTGCAGCCAGCCAGTCGAATACGGCTGGCCTGGTCCAGCCTGTCCGGTCGATCTCGGCCGCCAGTCCGTCAGGGATGACCCGTGCCAGGTTGTCCGCCAGGCCGCCGCCGGTGACATGGGCCATGGCATGAATGTCGACCTGGGCCAGCAGCGCCTGGATGGCAGCCACATAAATGCGCGTGGGTGCAAGCAGGCTGGCGCCCAGCGTCGTCTCGCCGATCATGCGGTCGAGCTCGGCATCGGTGTTCGCAAGCACATGCCGAATCAGGGAATAGCCGTTGGCGTGCGGGCCGCTGGCAGCCAAGCCCAGCACGACATCGCCTTCGGCCAGGTGACGGCCGTCGATGCGCTGATCGTATTCAACCACGCCGACGCAGAAACCGGCGAGATCAAAATCTCCTTGTGCATACATGCCGGGCATTTCCGCAGTCTCGCCGCCGATGAGGGCGGCGCCAGCCTGGCGGCAGCCTTCGGCAATGCTTTTGATCACGGCGGCGGCGACTGTGGTATCCAGGTGCGCAGTGGCGTAATAATCGAGAAAGAACAGCGGCTCGGCGCCGGTGACGAGTACGTCGTTGGCGCACATGGCGACCAGGTCGATGCCGATGCCGGCCAGCTCGCCGCTGTCGATTGCCAGGCGCAGCTTGGTGCCGACGCCGTCGGTGCCGGAAACCAGCACCGGGCGGCGGTAGCGCTCGATCGGCAGCTCGAACAGGCCGCCAAAGCCGCCCAGGCCGCCGAGCACTTCGGGGCGCCGGGTTGCCGCCACGCTGGCGCTGATGTCGGCGACCAGGCGATTGCCGGCGTCGATATCCACGCCGGCGTCGGCATAGGTTAAATTCCGTTGTCGAGTCACGTGTTGCTGGGCTGTGGTTGAGGCCGGGGGCGATTGTGGCTGCGCGCAAACAGAGCCTGCCTGCCTGGGTCCGGTGAATTTTGGCATACCATTGATGCCGGTCATGTTATTGTAACCCGCTTCGCAGGAATGTGTCCGGGGCAGTGGCCGGCGGCATGGGGGCAGGCACCAGCAACAGCGGAGTGTGCTGCCCGTCTGCTGCAGACGGGCGTACCATACATCGGGACCGATGATGTTCAGTAAAGAGCTTTGGCGTGATCGTATCGTGGCCCTTGTGGCGCTGTTCATTCTGGCGCTGCTGCTGTGGCACTTGGCCGGGGTGTTGACACCTTTTGCCATCGGCGCTGGCATGGCCTACATCTGCAATCCGCTGGTGGATCGCCTGGAACGTTTCGGCATTGGCCGCACGCTCGGTGTCATCATCGTGTTTCTGGCCGTGGCGCTGGTGCTGACCATACTCATTCTGGTGCTGATCCCGATTGTGCAGCAGCAGATCATCCAGTTGCTGCAGAACCTGCCGGCCTATATCAACTGGGTGCGCAACAATATTGCGCCGTTGCTTGGCGGCCTGGCGGGCACTGAGCAGAATTTGCTCGACCCGGAGGCACTGAAGGAGCTGGTGAGCGAAAACTGGGGCAGTGCGAGCAACATTCTTTCGCTGGCGCTGAAACATGCCTTTTCCTCCGGCACTGCGCTACTCGTGCTGGGCATGAACCTGCTGCTGATTCCGGTCATCATGTTCTACCTGCTGCGCGACTGGGATAAGCTGCTGCACTGGATCGAAGAACAGCTGCCGCGCGACCAGCGGAGCACAATCATCGAACTTGCCGGTGAAACCAACAGCGTACTCGGCCAGTTCATCCGCGGCCAGTTGTCGGTGATGAGCATCCTGGGGCTGATTTATGTTGTCGGCCTGTGGTTGATGGGCCTGGATCTGGCGCTGGGCATCGGCGTGCTGGCGGGCTTGATCAGCTTCGTGCCTTATCTTGGCGTCATCGTCGGGCTGCTGCTGTCCGGCATCGCCGCATTGGTGCAAACGGGTGATGCGTTCCAGCTGATCTGGGTGGGGCTGATTTTCGGCATCGGTCAGATCATGGAAACCATGGTGTTGCAGCCGCTGCTGCTGGGCGGTGCCATCAAGCTGCACCCGGTATGGGTGATCTTCGCCGTGCTTGCGGGCGGCCAGCTGTTCGGTTTTTTCGGCGTGCTGCTGGCGCTGCCAGCGGCGGCCGCCATCTCCGTGCTGGTACGCTATGGTGCGCGTTTATGGCGCAACAGCAAGCTCTATTGGGGGGCCTCATGATCGGGCCGCAGCTGCCGCTCGGCGTGGAGTTGCCGCAGACGGCGACATTCGACGCTTTTGTCGGTAACGGCAACGCTGAAATCCGGGCCGCGCTGGTTGCTGTTGTGACTGCCCAGGGCGCCCGCCAATTCTATCTGCACGGCCCGCCCGCCACCGGCAAGACCCATTTGCTGCAGGCCGCAAGCCGCGCCGCGGCCGCTGCCGGGCAGCGCAGCGCCTATGTGCCGCTGGCCGAGGTCGGTGACCAGGGCGCAGGCTTGCTGGCCGGCATGCAGACATTGGCCTGCGTGTGCGTGGACGATGTCAGCATGATTGCCGGCCAGCGCGCCATGGAGCTCGCCATGATCGGCCTGATCGACGGCCTGCGTGCCAATGGCGGCCAGCTGCTGATTGCCGATCGCTATCCGCCCGCCGAACTGACCTTCGCACTGCCTGATCTGGCCAGCCGCCTGGGCTGGGGCAGCGTGTTTGCGCTGGTCGAGCCGGACGATGCCGACAAGCAGCAATTGCTGATGCGGCGCGCCGCCCAGCGCGGCATGCAGTTACCAGCGGCGACGGCACAATATTTGCTGCGCCACGGCAGCCGCGACGTGCCCAGCCTGATGGCGCTGTTGGCGCGCCTGGATACCGCCTCGCTTGCGGCGCAGCGGCGCCTGACCATACCGTTTGTGAAGCAGGTGCTGGCCCGGCAGGTGCACGAAAAAGGGTGACCCGTGCGCCATGCATGTTTTTCGACCTGATCATGCAGCGCGCATTCTCAAACCAATCACGTCATGTTGCGCGCAGTCGCAGAATCTTTTGCTTTAGAGCCTTTTTCGTGTTCCTCGGTTCACACATTGCTGTCTAAAATGTGCTCAGGCAAGGCGCGAGGAGTGAAGTTTGGTCATTCCAAATGAACGACGAGCAACGCCGCATGAGTGCATTTTAGGCA
>DATGUT010000148.1:0-2556 GCA_035301185.1 Salinisphaeraceae bacterium | reverse complement strand
TGCTCGTAGCGCCACTGGTCGGTGTGAGCGTAGAAGAACGAAGTGCCGGCCATGTGCCGCGGCGGGCGCACCCAGTCGAGTGCAAATGCCACCGGCAGCCAGCCGGTTTGCGGGCGCAGCTTTTCCTGGCCGACGTAGTGCGACCAGCCGCCGCCGGGCTTGCCAACGCAGCCGCACATCACCAGCATGTTGATGATGCCGCGATAGCTCATGTCCATGTGGTACCAGTGGTTGATGCCGGCACCGAGGATGACCATGGACTTGCCCTGGGTCTTGTGCGCGTTCTCGCCGAATTCGCGCGCCACCTGGATCACGTTCCTGCGATCGACGCCGGTAATGCGCTCCTGCCAGGCCGGCGTGTAGGGCACGTCATCGTCGTAGCTGCTGGCGACATTCGCATCATCGAGCCCGCGATCGAGCCCGTAGTGCGCCAGCATCAGGTCATAGACGGTGGCGACCAGCGCTTCCTCGCCATTGGCCAGCTGCATGCGCCGCACCGGCACCTTGCGCTCGAGCACGTTCGGGTGGTCGGTATGGGCAAAGTGTTCCTGCTCCAGGCCGCCGAAATACGGAAAGCCGACCGTGGCCACCTCATCCGCCTGGTCCAGCAGCGACAGGCGCAGCTTGACCGGCTGGCCGTTCTTGTCCTTGACGTCCTCCAGATTCCAACGGCCGCTGTCGTCCCAGCGAAAACCGATCGAGCCCTGGGGCACGACCACGTCGCCGCTGTTCTCGTCCAGGGCCACGGTTTTCCAGTCGCCGTGTTTCTTCTGCTCGAGCGCGCCGTCGAAATCGGTGGCGCGCAGCATGCGTCCGGGCACATGCCACTCATCGTCACCCTTGTCCAGGCGCACCAGGAATGGCATGTCGCTGTAACGGCTGCAGTAATCGGTAAAATATTCGCTCGGATTGTCAAGATGAAACTCGCGCAGCAGCACATGGCCCATGGCCATGGCCAGGGCCGAGTCCGTGCCCTGCTTCGGCGCCAGCCAGCGGTCGGCGAACTTGCTGGCCTCGGAATAGTCCGGCGACACGACCGCGATCTTGGTGCCGTTGTAGCGCGCTTCGGTGAAGAAGTGCGCGTCCGGCGTGCGCGTCTGCGGTACGTTCGAACCCCAGGTGATGATGAACTTGGAGCTGTACCAGTCGGCCGACTCCGGCACGTCGGTCTGCTCGCCCCAGGTCTGCGGCGAACTCGGCGGCAGGTCGCAGTACCAGTCGTAGAAGCTCAGGCAGACGCCGCCGATCAGCGACAGATAGCGCGTGCCCGAGGCATAGGACAGCATGGACATGGCCGGAATCGGCGAGAAGCCGACGATGCGATCCGGACCCCATTTCTTCGCGGTGTAGATGTTGGCCGCTGCGATCAGCTCGTAGACCTCTTCCCAGTTCGAGCGCACCAGGCCGCCGAGGCCGCGCCGCGGCTTGTATTCCGCGGTCTTGGCCGGGTCATCGACGATCGACGCCCAGGCATCGACCGGGTCGGCATGTTCCTCGCGTGCCGCCCGCCACAGGCGCAGCAGGCGTCCGCGCACCATCGGATACTTCAGCCGATTGGCGCTGTAGATGTACCAGGAATAACTGGCACCACGGGCGCAACCGCGCGGTTCGTGGTTGGGAATGCCCGGCCGGGTGCGCGGATAGTCGGTCTGCTGGGTTTCCCAAGTGACCAGGCCGTCCTTGACGTAGATCTTCCAGGAACAGGCGCCGGTGCAGTTCACGCCGTGGGTGGAGCGTACGATCTTGTCGTGCTGCCAGCGTTGCCGATACGCTTTTTCCCAGGAACGATCCTCCAATGTCGTCTGGCCGTGCCCATCGGCAAACGTGTCCTGGGTACGACGAAAAAACATCAGGCGATCAAGAAAATGACTCATGCTTGTCTCCCTGCGGCGGCAATGATGAGATGCATTGCCGCGCTGACTTGGCCCGCTCGTCAGGGGCGGATGGGTTTGGCTTCATGTTAGCACTGATAATATTTTGCCGGGCAACGGATCTGTGCCTGCGTGTCTGGCCACGATGTAAGCTCTTTGGCAACGTAGTATTACTGATGATCACTGGCATGCACATATCCATCCTTGACATGGATCAACTCGTCGGATTTGTTGCACAGGCCACAATCCCCACTTACGCTGCTGCGAGCAGAGGCCCGTTAATTTAGGAAATATCTATGTCATCCACGCTATTACTCGACAGTTTCGATGGCTTGCTTCAGGCTGCCCGCGAGCAGCCGGAACCGCAACGTTTTCTGCTGGTGTTCGTGAAAACCGTATTGCCGGAAGATGCCGACGAAACGCAGAAACAGCGCTTCGAGTCCGGCCGTGGCGGCGGCCTGGTGCCGGTCATGTATGTGGACAAGGGCGAGGACGAACTAACCGATTTCGCCGCGCTGGTCGCCGAAGCTCGCAAAACCAGTGAGGTTTGGGGTGAGCACATGAGCGGCGATTGGGACATGGTGGTGGTCGGCTGCATGTCCGGCCTCGGCGGACGCGCGCCCACTCCGGAGGATGCCGAGGAGCCGCTCAAAACCATGGTGCGCATGATTCACACGGGCGGCTC
>DATGUT010000147.1:0-2729 GCA_035301185.1 Salinisphaeraceae bacterium | reverse complement strand
AGAGCCGCTTTCAGGCTCCCGGCGGCATGCAGTGTTACTGGATCAGCCGAGGCGGCAAAGGACATGAACATGCCAAGCAAATAAACAACCACAGCAAAGCTACAGTATTTGTGCATGAGCTTCTCCAATTCTTCTTGCTGCGCGCAATAGTGCAACCTGAGCACGCATGAAGTCCAGCCATGACCATTGTTGATTGGGCAATATGTGGCGCGACTGCGGATCCTTCAGCAGGCTGGCGAACCGCCGTAGCGGGACCAAGTGCATCGCTTGTGCAGCACACACGTTGCTGCAAACTGGCGGTCACGTCTTACAGCGCCATTAAGCTTTTTCTTGAAATTCAATAAAATGGCCCAATATAACGCTACGCTTCGTACATGCAGCTGCTGCCAGTGGCTGCTTGTGCCTCCCTCTTATTCGCACCTGCCCTCGTCTTCGCAGCGAGCCGGCAAGGGCGTTTTGTGTCTTTGCAAGGAGTAATAAAATTGGCCGGCAGGCATTGTCTCGTCAGCACCATCATCACAACTTATGAACGCCCTCAATTCGTCACTCGAACCCTCAGCAACCTGTTGCGTCAGGCTTACCGCCCGCTTGAGATTTTGGTTGTCGACGACGGTTCCAGCGAAGCCACCGCCAACGCTGTTCTTTCTTGGCGAGATACACATAAGCCCGATCCTGACTTCAAGCTTCATTACCACTGGCAAAAAAATCAGGGCCCGGCAAGCGCCCGTAACACGGGCATACGCGCCAGCTCCGGCGGGCTGATTCATTTTCTCGACGATGACGATCTGCTAGACGCCGATGCATTGGCGCATCTTGCCGCCGCACTTGATCCCACGGAGGCTGCCATCGGCATGGCCTCCTATCGAAATTGGCCTTGCGGCGGACTGCTTGATCCCATTAAACATCCTGTCTCCATGTCCAGGCACAGGCGACTCAGAGCGATGCTCGCAGGACGGTGGTTTGTCCCGCTGCACGGCTATTTGTTCACGCGCCCCGCCCTCGACCTCATTGGCCCATGGAACCCTGCCTTGACTTCGCAGGAGGATGACGAATTTCTGCTGCGCGCCGCGCTGGCAGACGTCACCTTCAAATGCGTGCCCAAGGCCAGGGTTTATTATTGCCATCATCACGGTTTCCGCCGCTCGGTGCCGGGCAAGCCAGGCGAAACCGCCACTCAGGGAACAATCAGCCGGATGTACGATGATTTGCACATTCGGGAGACACTCTTTGCAACTTTGAAAAAAGGTGGGAATATCAACGACTACCGCGCCAGTTTCTGGCTGTGGCAGCAACGCTTTCAGCAGCGCTACGCCCAGCTCAAGCGCGACCCCAGGCTGAGCAGCGATTTTTTGAATTGGCTCAAGTCGCTCGGCGAGCACCGCAGTAGCCGCGCATTGCTGCTGCGCAGGCGCCAATCTTTCGTATCCGACGAGCCACAATCCCCAACCTGGAGAACAGCATGAAGGTCACCGTTGCGATCGTTACTTATAATCGTGAGCATTTCATGCCCGCCATCTATAGTGTTTACGCTCGGCAGACGTACCCGAACACCGAGCTGCTGGTACTCGATGACAGCGAGGAGCCGTCCAAGTTCTTTTCCCAACTCGACGACCCACGCGTACGCTACATGCACCTGCCCAGGCGCCTGAGCATTGGCCGCAAACGAAACATGCTGGTCGAGCAGGCCGAAGGCGAATGGATTTGCCACTTTGACGACGACGACTATTACGCCGAAAACTACGTCGCGCAAATGCTCGCCCATGGCCGCGAGGTGGATTTTGTCAAATTGACGGGTTGGTTCAATCTATCGGTTGCAACCCGCAGTCTGACCTACTGGGACACCCGCTCTGCCGATGACTTGTCCTATCGGCAAACCGGCAAGGGCCTGGTTGCGGCCCGGCCGGAGCAACTGGATCAAAGCCCGCTGCAGCGCAAATCCGTGCTTGGTTACGGCTTCAATTACTTCTACCGCAAATCCACCGCCCTGGCGTTCCCGTTCGAAGACGTTTATTGCGCGGAAGACTACCCCATGGTTGACGCTTTCGTAAGAGCCGGCGGCACCATCAACCTGGTCAACGACCAACGCGGCCTCGTCCTGCATCAATTGCATGCCAGCAATACATCGTCCGTGTCGCCGCAATATCGCATCCCTTATTTCCTGCTGTATCAACTGTTCCCTGGCTATGCGCAATACGAGCAGCTGCTGCGCCAGGAACAAGCCCCAGGCGCGTGGCCTCATGCGACGACAGCAGCTATGGCGCCTCAACCCCGGCGCCGCGCAAGGCCACAACTGGTGCAGCCGTCGCCTGCACACCAACAGGACACCGCCATCCTGTCGTGAACGCGGACGCCAGCCGCGGCAACGCGCCTGCACGAGCTCAGTCAGGCAGCCGCTGCGCCTCCGGACCTTCTTCACCATGGCTGCCAATAGCCGATTGTCCTGGCTCGGGCGCGCCATTGAAGAACAGGTTCAGCAGGACGGCGAACAGCGAGGTCAGCAGAATGCCGGAATCGACCAGCGGGTAAATGGCCTCTGGCATCCACAGGTGAAAACCGGGCGCGACCACCGGAATCATGCCAACGCCTACGGAAATGGCGACGATCATGGCGTTGTTGCGATTGTGGGTGAAGTCCACGCCGCCGAGGATGCGGATGCCGGTGGCCGTCACCATGCCGAACATGACCAGGCCGGCGCCGCCGAGAACCACGGTGGGCAGGGATTCGACCAC
>DATGUT010000146.1:0-5340 GCA_035301185.1 Salinisphaeraceae bacterium | reverse complement strand
CACGATGCCGATTGACAGCGTCACCGCAAAACCCTTGATCGGGCCGGTGCCAAAGGCAAACAGCACGATGCCGGCAATCAGCGTGGTCAACTGGCCGTCGGCGATGGCCGGAAACGCCCGGTCATAACCGCGCGCGATCGCTGCCTGCGGCGAATTGCCTGCGTCCAGTTCCTCGCGTATGCGCTCGAAGATGAGCACGTTGGCGTCGACCGCCATGCCCAGGGTGAGGACGATGCCGGCGATGCCGGGCAAAGTGAGCGTCGCCTGAATCAGCGACATGACGGCAACAATGATGATCAGATTCATGAGCAGCGCGGCGTTGGCGATCAGGCCAAAACCGCGGTAGTAAATGGCCATGAAGCCAATCACCAGCAAAAAGCCGATGATGACCGCATTGCGTCCCTTGGCGATGTTTTCCGCGCCCAGGCTCGGGCCGATGGTGCGCTCGCTGATGATCTGCACCGGCGCCGCCAGCGCACCGGAGCGCAGCAGCAGGGCCAGATCATGGGCCTCGGTCGCGGTCAACCCCGAAGTCTGGAAGCGCGAACCGAACACGCCGCGGATGGTGGCCACGCTGATGACTTCCTTGGTCGTCACCGGTGTTCTTATTTCCTTGCCGTTCTCGTAATGGGTTTCGACCTTGTTTTCGATGAACAGCACCGCCATCGGGTCACCCACGTGCCGGGAAGTCGTCTTGTACATGCGATCGGCCGCGGCGCCACCGAGCTTGACGTTGACGACCGGCTGGCCGTTTTGCTGATCGCGTCCGGAGGAAGCGTCGACCAGTTCATCGCCGGTCGCGATCACGTCCTTGTCCAGCAGGATCGGGCGGTGATCGTCGCGAGTGTAAAACAGTTCGGTGCCGGCGGGAATATTGCCCGTCTCGGCCGCCTGTTGCGCGCTGTGGCTCTGGTCCACCAGCCGGTATTGCAGGGTCGCGGTCTTGCCCAGCAGGCGTTTGGCCTGGGTTGTATCCTGCACGCCCGGCAGCTCCACCACGATGCGCGACCCGCCCTGGCGCTGCACAATGGCCTCGGAGACACCCAGTTCGTTGACGCGATTGCGCAGTGTGGTGATGTTTTTCTCCACCGCAAAGTCGGCCAGCCGCTGTTTTTCCTCCTCGGTCAGCGTCGCCACCACTTCAGTCGGGTCGTCGGCGGCCACCTCGAACTGCAGGGTGGAAAATTCCTGATCCCCGCGCAATGCCGCGACTGCCTGCTTGCGCGTTTCGACATCCTTGAACTGCAGCCGCACATTGTTCGCGCTGGGCCAGATGCGACTGTAGCGAATTGATTTCTCCCGCAGCAGATCAGGGATATTGCGCGCATAACGCTCATAGCTGTCTTCATACACCTTGTCCATGTCAACCTGGATCAGGAAATGCACGCCGCCGCGCAAATCCAGGCCCAACGACATGGGCTGGGCATTGATCGCGCGCAGCCATTGCGGTGTCTGTGGTGCCAACGCCGGAGCCGTCACGAATTGATCGCCCAGTTCACGCTGCAAGGCTTCGGCGGCAAGCAACTGCGCCTCGTTGCGCTTGAAGCGCACCAGTATATGGCCATCTTGCGCGGAGACGCCGGCATAGTTGATGTCCGCCTGCTGCAAGATTTGCTCGACACGCGGCACCTGCTGCGCACTGATCTGGTTGCCTTCCGTGCCGGAAATCTGTACTGCGGGCTGCTGGCCGTATAAATTGGGCAGGGCGTATAACACCCCGACGGTCAAAATAAACAGCAACAGCGAATATTGCCACAGTGGATAACGATTCATAACAGTCCGGTCGGCTTGTCAGTCGAGGAAATGGGCGGCGGCAGCGCAGCGGCCGCCGTGACTATGCAGCGCTACAGGGATTCCAGCGTGCCGTGCGGCACCACACTGGTCACCGCGTTCTTTTGAATGCGGATTTCGACCCCTTCGGCCACTTCCACGATCAGCATGTTCTCGCCCACCTTGCGAATGCGTCCGGCGACGCCGCCGGAGGTGATGATCTCGCTGCCCTTCTCCAGACTTGCCAGCAGTTGCTTGTGCTCCTTCTGACGCTTCATCTGCGGCCGGATGATCATGAAATACATGAACACGAAGAACAGCCCGACCATGATGAGCGTCGGCATCAGGCTGTCTCCGCCGCCGGCGCCGCCCTGGGCATATGCTGAAGAAATCAGAAAATCCATAAACTGCCTCACGCGATGAATGGGTTGATTGGGTTACAGTCTGCCGCTGTCTGCGCGCACACAAGCAAGGGCGGCGCCGGGCAGCAGCACTGGACAAGCCGCGTAGTATGCCACAGCAATGGCCGCTGGCGCTGAGCGCACAACCCTAGCGAGCGAAAAAATAGCTGGCCTGCGGCGTGTCCGAGCCTTCCGGCGAGCTGAAAAATTGCCGTTGGAAGGCCGCGAACGCATCCGTTTCCAGCGCCGTGCGCAGGCGCCGCATCAGCTGCAGGTAATAATGCAGGTTGTGCCAGGTATTGAGCCGCGCGCCGAGGATTTCGCCGCAGCGGTGCAAGTGATGCAGATAGGCGCGCGTATAGGTTTGGCAGACATGGCATGCGCAGGCCGGATCCAGCGGTGCCAGGTCGTGGCGATGCCTGGCGTTCTTGATTTTGATCACGCCTTCGCTGGTAAACAGGTAGCCGTTGCGCGCATTGCGCGTCGGCAACACGCAGTCGAACATGTCGATGCCAAAACCGACCGCCGCCACCAGATCAGCCGGCGTGCCCACGCCCATGAGATAGCGCGGCGCCTGTTCGGGCGCATGCGCGAGCACGGTTTCCAGCACCAGTGCCTTGTCCGGCCAGCCCTCGCCGACCGAGACACCACCGATGGCATAGCCGTCGAAGCCGATCTCGACCAGCGCCTGCATGGATTCGATGCGCAAGTCGGGGAACACGCTGCCCTGGTTGATGCCGAACAGCGCATTGCGGCTATCTGCGTGGGCCGCGCGACAGCGCGCCGCCCAGCGCATCGAGCGCTGCATGGACGTGGCCGCCGCGGCCTTGCTCACCGGGTAGTCGGTGCATTCGTCCAGGCACATGACGATGTCGGAGTTCAGCGCCTGCTGCACCTGGATGGATTTCTCCGGCGACAGGTACTGGCGCGAGCCATCCAGGGCCGAGCGAAACGCCACGCCATCCTCGTTGAGCTTGCGCATTTGCGCCAGGCTCCAGACCTGGAAGCCGCCGGAATCAGTCAAGATCGAGCCCGGCCAGGCCATGAAACCGTGCAGCCCGCCGTGGGCGTCGATCACGTCCGTCCCTGGGCGCAGCATCAGGTGGTAGGTGTTGCCCAACACGATTTCGGCGCCCAGGCCAAGCAATTCCGCTGGTGTCATCGCCTTGACCGTGCCGTACGTGCCCACCGGCATGAACACCGGCGTCTCCACCGTCCCGTGTTGCAGCTGCAGGCGGCCGCGGCGGGCGCGGCCGCACTGTTTGAGTCGTTCGAATTTCATGGCAGCGCAGTGTAACGGAAATCAACCATTGAGCCACAGGCGCTACACGCACTAAACTAGCGCACTTGCATATAACGCTTGTCATAAAAACTGGGGACATTGCATGGATGGGTTACCAGGGCGCCGGCCCCGAGCCGAGCTGCGGCTGACGATATTCTTGGGCCTGTGCGCCTTGCTTCTGCCCACGTTCGCCCTGGGGGCGCCCTGGCTGCAGAATCTACGCCAGCTGAACAACAGCAACACGCGAGTCTCGGCCATGGTGGTGGATTTGTCGGACATGTCGACCATTGCCGCTCTCAATCCCGACATGGCGCTGACCCCGGCCTCGATCAGCAAGCTGTTTGCCGCGGCTCGCGCCCTGGAGGATTTCGGCCCCGATCATCGATTCGTCACCCGATTCAAGACCTCCGGCAGCGTCGGCGGCGGTGTTCTGCATGGCAATCTGATCCTGGTTGGCGGCGGCGATCCGGCACTGAGCGCGGACGATCTCAGAAGCTTGGTGCAAAAGCTCAAGACCGCTGGCGTGCGCTACGTTACCGGCAATCTCATCATCGACAATCAGCTGTTCGGATCGTTCACCTGCAACATTACCGATCGCTGCAAGGCGCGCACGCGCTCGGCCGAAGCCTACAGTGCGCCGCTGTCGGCCGCTGGCGTTGACTTCGGCACGGTCGAAATCAAGGTCTATCCCGGCGCCAGTGTCGGCGACAACACGCGCGTGCTGGTCACGCCCCTGGGTCTGAACGGCTATCGCATCGACAATCAAGTGACGACCGGCGCCACCAATGTCAGCCCGCGACTCGCCGTATGGCGCCAAACCGGCGCCCACGGCGATATTCTGCATCTGCGCGGCGAATTGCCCGCCGGCGGCCGCCACTACAGCATTTACCGCGCCGTGGCCAACGCCGACGAACAGACCCGACGGGTACTCATTGCCCTGCTCGCAGAAGCCGGCATCACGATTGAAGGGCAGGCCCTGCTGCAGCCAGTCAATCATGTCAGCATGTCCACACTGGCCATGCACAAGAGCGACAGCCTAGAGCAATTGCTCATTCCCATGCTGGATTACAGCAACAACTACATGGCCGACGTACTCACGCTGGCGATCGCTGCCAACCGCGGCAACAGCGCGCCGCTGACCCTGGCCGGGGCATCGCGGACGCTGCGGGAACTGGCCCAGCGCAGCCTGCTGGAGAGCTACCCCGAACAGGCCGCTGGATTGGCTTTGCCAGTATTCACCAGCGGCAGCGGCCTGTCGGTGGACAACAAGCTTTCGGCCCGGCACATGATCGCGCTGCTCAACCACATGTATCACCAAACCGCCCTGTTTCCAGCCTTCTACGGCGCCATGCCGGTGCCGCTGTCAGCGGCCGGACGCACGCTCAAGCACGGCAACCAGCAATGGCTGACGCGCATCGCCGCCAAGACCGGCACGCTCACCGAGCCGGTCACGGTGCGCGCCCTGAGCGGCTATTTCCGCATGCAGAATGGCAATTTCGGCGCCTTCGCCGTCATCATCAACGGCACCAGCCAGCGCCCCGCCCTCACCTTTCATGAAACGGTCGCTGCCTATCAGGAGGACATCGAGGCGATTCTGGCTGCTTATTAGACTCGCAGGCGCATCCGCAAAGTCGCACGACCTGCTGTTTTATGTCAGCATTTAAGCGTTTTTTCATAACAAAACCAGGAGCAATCTCATGTCGGATTTCGTCACGCGCGTGTTGGGCGCCGCCAAACTTCAGGTCAGTACCTACGAAGAAGTCGAGGCTGATCACAGCGCCCTTGGCCAGGCCGCCGTCGTGGTCGTGCTGGCAGCGATCGCCGCCGGCATCGGCACCTTTGGGCGCGGCGGCATTGGCCTATTCATTGCCGCGATCATCAGCGCCC
>DATGUT010000145.1:0-11038 GCA_035301185.1 Salinisphaeraceae bacterium | reverse complement strand
CGCTGTTTGCCGGCAAGTACCCTCAGCGCGCCCATCCGGGCGGCCATGGCCATCTCATCGAAGTGCCGGACGGCGTTTTCTGCTGCGCCGCGCCGACGACCACCAGGAAAAAATTGCACTGCCCCTCGCCCACGGCAGCCTGCTGATCATGTCCGGTGCTCTGCAACACCACTGGCAGCACAGCGTGCCGAAACAGAAAAAGGTCGCCGCCAGCCGCATCAACATGACCTTTCGCTATATTCAGACCCAAGGTTGACGGCCGTCCGCTCGTTCAACCCAGAACCCCAAACGCCGTTGCGGGATCGCCATTAGCCGCAACCGCCTCCGCTCCAATCTACGGCGAACTGTTAGGGCGTGTTCACAATCAGCACGACGGCGCGCCGGCGGCCATTTTGCGGCAAGACAAGGCGCGGCGAGCACCTTGTAGCAGCGCTACATAAGCGAGCGGTAACACGCTATTGCGCCAAAATGGCCTCGCCCCAGAGGGTTGCTGCTGCCGAGAAACACGAAAAAGGCTCTAATCTCAGCTACGCCAAAATAGGGTTGTCATTTCGACCGTAGTGCTCAGCGCGAAGTGGAGAAATCTCGATATAAACGACTGATGAAAAGAGATTTCTCCATTCCGGTCGCAGGCTCCCTCCAGTCGAAATGACAAAGCTCAGGGTAGGTGGCTGAGTCTCATACATAATCAAGAAAGGCGTTGTAGCAAAGCATGTCGGTCGTCGATTGCAACGGTGCCGCCGCACGCCGGGTACGACGCTGAAAAGCGGCGGCATCGAAGTTGCCGGCCAGGTTGCGTCGCAGCAGCGCCGGCAGTGCTCGGCAAAAATGGCCGAAGCCGCCGGCGCGCATGGGCGCGCCGGTTTGTGCCAGCAGCCTTGCCAGCGTGAGGCTCGTCGCCGCGCCATGCCTGTTCGTGCTTTCCAAGTCGCCCAATTGCATGCAGGCAAGATAGGGCGAAAAACCGCCTTGCCGGTTTCTGGAAAGCTTTCCGGCGCATGCTGCGTGCGACAGGGCGGCTTGGCGCAAGTCGAAGGTGGCATGCATTTGCACGCAAGCGCGTTTTTGCTATCCTTCTGCTCCCTTGAGGGATGCCACGTGCGAGGTTTGCCAATACCGCCAGATAAAGGTTTGCGACCCCTTGCAACATGCATCGGACATCATTATAATACGCAGTTCGTCGGATGCGGGGTGGAGCAGTCTGGCAGCTCGTCGGGCTCATAACCCGAAGGTCGCAGGTTCGAATCCTGCCCCCGCTACCACAGGTGTGTGAGATACGAGCCCCCGTTGAGGGGCTTTTTTGTTGGCCCGGTATGTCGCAGCAAGTACATGATTTGATTGAGCCGGTTATCGCCGATCTGGGTTATGAGCTGTGGCATCTGGAGCGTGTGGGGCCGGCGGCGGAGCGCGTGTTTCGCGTTTATATCGACGCCGCCCGCGGCATTACGCTGGAGGATTGCGAACGGGTCAGCCACGAAATCAGCGCTGTGCTGGAGGTGGCTCAGGCGCAGGGCAATCGCGCCGCGGATTACGGCCGTTTGGAAGTGTCGTCGCCGGGCCTGGACCGGCCATTGGTGACCGCGGCTCATTTTCAGCGTTTTATTGGTGCGCAGGCGCGCGTCAGGATGTTCGCGCCGGTCGATGGGCAGCGGCGGTTTTGCGGCATTATCCGCAATGTGGCCAATGACAAGGTTGAATTGGAGGTAGACGGCAAAATATTCAGCCTTGCAATGAGTGATATGGCGAAAGCCCGGCTGGAGCCGGCTTTCGGGGCAGCAACATGATGGCAGGTGGCAGCGATGAATAAAAATGTTTTATTGGTTGCCGAGGCAGTGTCCAACGAAAAAGGCGTCGATCGCGAGATCATTTTCGAGGCGATCGAGGCGGCATTGGCGTCGGCAACCCGCAAGCGTTACGGCACGGATGTGTCGATCCGGGTCGATGTTGATCGCCAGACCGGCAATTACGAAACCTTCCGCCGCTGGGAGGTGCTTGATCCCGGCGTGGAAGATGAGAACGGCGAAGTCGTGATCATCAATGCGCCCGAGCGCCAGCTGTCGCTGGAGCGCGCGCGCGAGCAGCATCCGCAGATAGAGCCGGGCCAGTTCATCGAAGAGCAGATCGAGTCGGTCGAATTCGGGCGCATCGCGGCGCAGGCCGCGAAACAGGTCATCGTGCAGAAGGTGCGCGAGGCCGAGCGTGCCCAGGTCGTGGAGCAGTATCAGGATCGCGTCGGCGAGCTGATCACGGGCCTGGTCAAGCGCCTGGATCGCGGCGCGGTCATCCTCGATCTGGGCGGCAATGCCGAGGCGATCATCCCGCGCGATCAGCTGATTCCGCATGAGCCGATGCGCCCCGGTGATCGCGTGCGCGGTTATCTCTACGATGTGCATGCGGAGCAGCGCGGCCCGCAGTTGTTCGTGACCCGCACTCAGCCGAACTTCCTGATCGAGCTGTTTCGCCTGGAGGTGCCCGAGATCGGGCAGGGGCTGATTGAGCTGCGCGGCGCTGCGCGCGACCCGGGCCTGCGCGCCAAGATCGCGGTGCAGGCCAAGGATCGGCGCATCGATCCGGTCGGCGCCTGCGTCGGCATGCGCGGCTCGCGCGTGCAGAGTGTATCCAACGAGTTGGCCGGCGAGCGCATCGACATCATCCTGTGGGACGAAAACCCGGCCCAGTTCGTCATCAACGCCATGGCGCCGGCTGAAATCGAATCCATCATCCAAGATGAGGACAACCAGAGCATGGATCTGGCGGTCGAAGAGGATGTGCTGGCCAAGGCCATCGGCAAGGGCGGCCAGAACATTCGCCTGGCCGCGGAGCTCACCGGCTGGAATCTGAATGTCATGACGCTGGAGGATGCCGACGCCAAAAGCGAGGCCGAAGGCGAAGCGGTGCAGAACATGTTCCGCGAGCAGCTCGACGTGGATGACGAAGTGGCCATTATCCTGGTGCAGGAAGGCTTCACCTCGACCGAGGAGATTGCCTATGTTCCGGAAGAGGAACTGCTGGCAATCGAAGAATTTGATGAAGACATAGTTGCCGAACTGCGCAGCCGCGCGCGCGATTATCTGCTGACGCGGGCGATCAGCGCGATTGAAGGCAGCGACCAGCCGCAGCCGGCCGCTGACCTGCTTGCAGTTGACGGCATGAACGATGAGCTGGCGGCAACGCTGGCAGACAACGAAATAGTGACGCGCGATGATCTCGCGGATCTTGGCGTCGATGAACTCGTCGAAATAACCAGCATGGGCGAACAGCAGGCCGGTGATCTGATCATGGCCGCGCGCGCGCACTGGTTCGTCGATGAGCAGGCCAACGCAGAATAACGACGCCGGAACATGCCGGGATTGCCGGCTGCCCGTGTACATGCGCGTCAAATGAATGCGCGCTGGTGTAATGCCCAGCGCATGGAGTGAACAAGATATGGCGCAAACCACAGTCAAACAGCTCGCAGCAGAAGTCGGGATCGATGTCGATCGACTCGTCGCGCGGCTGGCCGAGGCCGGCCTGGATGCTCGCGGGCCGGATGATTTGCTCAGCGACGAGGACAAGTTAAGCCTGTTGCGGCATTTGAGCGCCAGCAAGGGCGGGGCAGCCGCCGGCAAATCGGGCGGCGGCCGCAGCCGCGTGTCATTGCGGCGCCGATCCACGTCCGAGCTGAAGGTGAATACCGGGCGTGGCGGCTCTTCCGGGCGCACGGTCAACGTTGAGGTGCGCAAGCGTCGCACCTACGTCAATCGCCGGCAGCAGGCCGAAGAGGCTGCGGCCGACGCGAAAAGACGCGAGGCGGAGCGCAAGGCAGCCGAGGAAAAGCAGGCCCGCGAAGCGGCCGCACAGGCGGAAAACGAAAGGCGGCAAGCCGAGGCTGCGGAAGCGCAGCGCAAGCAGGAAGAAGAGGAGCGCGTCAAGGAAGAAGAGCGTGCCCGCCAGCAGGCCGAAGCCGAAGCGGTGCGCGCGGCCGAGGAGCGGGCCCGCGAAGCGGCCATCGAGCAGCGGCGCGCCGAGCGCGACAGCAAGCTGGATGCGACTCGTTCCCGAGCACGCGAGAACCTGCGCCGTGCCGCTGAAAGCCATGGCCGTACCGCGGAAGATGCCCGCCGTGAAGAAAACCGCGGCAAGCGGCGCAAGGAATTGCATGTCGCCGAGGGCAAGAAGGGCCGGCGCAGGCGCAAGAGCCGCACTGATCGTCGTGCCGTCAGCGTCGGCACCGAACATGGGTTCGAACGTCCGACCGCGCCGGTGGTGCGTGATGTCGAGATTCCCGAGCTGATCACCGTGGCCGATCTGGCGCAGAGCATGGCCGTCAAGGGCGGCGATCTGCTCAAGCGCATGATGAAACTGGGCGTGATGGCGACCATCAACCAGACCATCGACCAGGAAACCGCGACCATTCTGGTCGAGGAAATGGGCCACAATCCGAAGCCGGTGAAAGCGGCAAGTGCCGAGGAAGCGCTGATCGAGGAACTGCGCAGCGAGGAATCCGAGGTGCCGAGCAAGCCGCGCGCGCCGGTGGTTACCATCATGGGCCATGTCGACCATGGCAAGACGTCGCTGCTCGACTACATCCGCCGCGCCAAGGTGGCGGCCGGCGAAGCCGGTGGCATCACCCAGCACATCGGTGCCTATCATGTCACCCATGACAAGGGGCAGATCACGTTCATCGACACGCCGGGCCACGCCGCCTTTACGCGCATGCGTGCCCGTGGTGCCGAAACCACCGACATCGCCATCCTGATCGTGGCGGCGAACGATGGCGTCATGCCGCAAACGATTGAGTCGATTCAGCATGCCCGCGCCGCGAACGTGCCCATCGTCGTCGCCGTGACCAAGATGGACCTGGACGCCGCCGACCTGGATCGGGTCAAGAGCGAGTTGGCCGCCAACGACGTGATTCCCGAAGACTGGGGCGGCGATGTGCAGGTGATTCCGGTTTCCTCGCATACGGGCGAAGGTGTTGACGATTTGCTCGACGCCGTGCTGCTGCAGGCGGAACTGGCCGAGCTCGAAGCACCGGTCGATCTGCCGGCACGCGGTGTGGTGATCGAATCCAGCCTGGAAAAAGGGCGCGGTCCGGTCGCCACCGTTCTGGTCAAGGCCGGCACGCTCAAGCGCGGCGACAACCTGCTTGCGGGGCCGTATTTCGGCCGCGTGCGGGCCATGTTCAACGAGCATGGCAAGCAGATGAAGAAGGCCGGGCCGTCGATTCCAGTCGAAGTGCTGGGTCTGTCCGGCACCCCGGAGGCTGGTGACGATGCGTTCGTGGTCGCCGACGAGAAGCGCGCGCGCGAAATCGCCGAGCAGCGCGACGAACAGCAGCGCGAAAACAAGCTGGCCAAGCAGCAGGCGGCACGGCTCGAGGAGGTGTTCTCGCAAATGGGCGAGGACGGCAGCGCCGAAACCAAGGATCTCAACCTGCTCATCAAGGGCGACGTGCAAGGCAGCGTCGAGGCGTTGTCGGAATCGTTGCTGGCCATTCCGGCCGAGGAAGTGCGCATCCGCATCATCTCCAGCGGCGTTGGCGGCATCAGCGAATCCGATGTCGAACTGGCTGTGGCTTCGAAGGCCATCATCATCGGCTTCAACGTGCGCGCCGACGCCAAGGCCCGCAAGCTGATCCAGGAATCAGGTGTCGATGTGCGCTACTACAGCGTCATCTACGAGGCCATCGAGGACGTCACCGATGCCATCAACGGCTTGCTGGGCACTGAGCTGCGCGAGGAAATCATTGGCCTGGCCGAAGTCAAGGACGTATTCCGCTCGTCGCGCATGGGTGCCATTGCCGGCTGTCTGGTCGTGGGCGGCGCCGTGGAGCGCGGCAAGCCGATTCGCGTTCTGCGTGGCAACGTCGTCATCTTCGAAGGCGAGCTGGAGTCGCTGCGCCGGCACAAGGACGAGGCCCAGCGGGTCGAAGCCGGCACCGAATGCGGCATTGGCGTGCGCAATTACAACGACGTCAAGCCGGGCGACCAGATCGAAGTCTATGCCCGCACTGAGGTGCAGCGTTCGGTGGTCACGTCGGAGACGGCCTGACACGGCCCGCTGCGCTTCGCTCTCCACTTCTTTGTTGCGAGGACGTTAGCCATGCCACGGGAATTTGCGCGCCGCGATCGCGTCGCTGAGGAAATCAAGAAGGAACTCGGCGACTTGATCACCACCCGGGTCAAGGATCCGGCGGTGCGGCTGGTGACCATCACCGACGTCGACGTATCGCCCGATCTCAAGCATGCCAAGATTTATGTTGGCATGTTCGACATTCTCGGCAGCGGCGATCAGGCCGCCGAAGTGCTCGCCGGCCTGCAGCGCGCGCGCGGCTTCCTGCGCCACGCGCTGGGCCAGCGCATGCGCCTGCGCGTGTTGCCGGAACTGCGTTTTTATGAAGACGCGACCGAGCGCAAGGCGCAGCATCTGGAGCAGGTCATCCGCGCTGCGGTGGCCGAGGACGAACGCCGTCAATCCGCGGGTGCGGCGGCTGACGACCACAGCCGCCACAGCGACGACAGCCACTGAGCCCCATGGCGCGCCGCAAGAAGGGCCGGGACATCGATGGCATCCTGCTGCTCGACAAGCCCGTCGGCTGCTCTTCCAATCACGCCCTGCAGCGGGTGCGGCGCCTGTTCGACGCGCGCAAGGCCGGCCACACCGGCAGCCTCGATCCATTGGCGAGCGGTTTGCTGCCGATCTGCCTCGGTGAGGCCACCAAGCTGTCCACCTGGCTGCTGGATGCCGACAAGCGCTATCGGGTGAGCGCGGCGCTGGATCATGAAACCGACACCGGCGATCGCGAAGGCCAGCCCACGCGCCACAACGAAGCGGCATTGCCGACGCAGGCACAACTGCTGGCGCTGACGCAGCGCTTCATCGGCGAACAGCAGCAGATTCCACCCATGTATTCGGCGCTCAAGCGCGACGGCAGGCCGCTGTACGAGCTGGCCCGCGCTGGTGTCGCAGTGACCCGCGAGCCGCGCCGGATCACGGTGCACGCGCTCGCGGTGCTGGACTATGCCGACAACAACCTGACCTTGGACGTAACCGTGTCGCGCGGCACCTACATCCGCACGTTGGTCGAGGACCTCGCCCGTGCCTGGGGCGGCGCCGCGCACGTGGCCGCCCTGCGGCGAACCAGTGTCGGGCCGTTTGCAGCGCCGGCCATGCATGGCTTTGCCACGCTGGAAGAGCTTGCCGCGGCAGGCACGGCCGCGCTCGATGAGCTGTTGCTGGCGCCGAGCGCCGCCTTGCCCGACTGGCCACAGGCCGTGCTGCCCGACACCGCCGTCAGCGCCATCCGCCAGGGCAGATCGGTGCCAGCCGGCGGCGAGCAGTTGCCAGCGCCGGGCTGGGTGCGGATCATGGCCGCCAGCGGCGATTTTCTCGGCCTCGGCCAGCTCGACCAACACGGCCGTCTGGCCCCGAAGCGCATGTTCACGCGCGCTTTGCGCTGACTATTGGCGCCCATAATCCATGTCTGTTGCATTTGCCAGCAGTTGCGCGGCCACTTGTATGGCTCATCGCTTGTTCTCGCCTCTAGAGCCTTTTCCGCATTTCCCGACCCGCACAGCAGCGGCCATTTTGTTGCAAGACAAGGCGCGACGAGCACCTTGTGGCAGCGCTGCATAAGCGAGCGGTAACGCCGTGCACGCAAAAGTCTTGTCATTCCGGCCGAAGCGCGGAGCGCGCAGTGGAGGAATCTCGGTGCCTGTGGTTGGTGGGGCGGTGGCTGGCGGAGAGAGATCTCTCCATTGCGGTCGCAAGCTCCCTCCAGTCGAGATGACAACAATAGGGTGAGTCATTCCGAGCGTAGTCGAGGAATCTCCCGAACGGGGGCACCGAGTCAGAATCGACTTTTCTGCCTCTATAGAACAGTGGCGCATGTCATTCCGACCGGAGCGCGAAGCGCGCAGTGGAGGAATCTCGGTGCCGGTGGCTGGTGGGGTTGGTGGCTGATGGGGAGAGATTTCTCCATTCCGGTCGCAGGCTCCCTGCAGTCGAAATGACAGGCTTTATTTGTCAGTCCGGTCGCAGGCTCCCTGCAGTCGAGATGACAGAAGTTCAGAGTAGGTGGCTGAGTCTCATGCTTGGCCTGCAGGAGCGCGCCTGCGGTGTTGTGCCGTGATCATCATGCCGCTTGTTCCGAGCGATGTAAAAACGCTAAAATAGACGGCTTGCCAAACATGGGCTTCCTGCTCGCAGGTCACGACAATCATCCCGCGCCGCTGGGCGTGGCGACGTCAGTAGGGCGGTTGGGGCAAACCCGCGAGCGTTCCATGCATCGTCCCGACTGCCACTGACGAATATCTGGAGTATATATGGCACTGTCCACGGAAGAAAAAGCGACTGTAATCGAGAAGTTCAAGCGCGCGGGTGGCGACACCGGCTCACCGGAAGTGCAGGTGGCCCTGCTCACCGAACGCATCTCGCAGCTGGGCGCCCATTTCGAAACCCACAAGGCGGATCATCATTCCCGCCGTGGTCTGTTGAAAATGGTCAACCAGCGGCGCAAGCTGCTCGATTACCTCAAGCGCCGCGACAGCGAGCGCTACAAGACGCTGATCAGCGAACTCGGTTTGCGCCGTTAGTTTCGGCTTGATCCACCCGCCTGCATCATCCCATGCCACCGGGCGCGGCACCGGGTGCAGCTGCATCGCCGACACGACCAGTTTTCCGTTCGCAGTAGCATCCTTGATGTCTCAGTCAAGGACGCTGTCGGCCGTGCGCGCTAACGCGCAGCGTTGTGTCCGCATTTCTTGTTGCAACCAGCCAACCGTGGCGCAACAGAAACAGCGCTCGAATTCAATCAGCTAATAGAAAGCAGTAAAGAGAAGGAAAGAGAAAGTGAATACAGTTAGTCCCACCAACACCCAAAGCTTCCAGTTCGGCGAGCATGAAGTCACGCTGGAGACCGGCGAAATCGCGCGCCAGGCCAATGGCGCGGTCAAGGTCAGCATGGGTGACACCGTGGTCCTGGTGACCGCGACCGCCCGCGACGAGGCGGCGCCGGATGCGAAGTTTTTTCCGTTGACCGTGAATTACCAGGAACGCACTTATGCCGGCGGCAAGATCCCGGGCGGTTTCTTCAAGCGTGAAGGCCGCCCTGGCGAGAAGGAAACGCTGACCTGCCGGCTCATCGATCGCCCGTTGCGACCGCTGTTCCCGGATGATTTCTACAATGAAGTGCAGATCATCGCCACTGTGATTTCGGTCGACCCGGAAATCAACCCCGACATTCCCGCCATGCTCGGCGCCTCGGCGGCGCTGGCCATCTCCGGCATTCCCTTCGCCGGGCCGATTGGTGGCGCGCGCGTGGGCTATGTCGATGGCGAGTATGTGCTCAACCCGGACGCCGCGGTGCTCAAGGGCAGCAGCCTGGATCTGGTGGTCGCCGGCACGGCCGACGCCGTGCTCATGGTCGAGTCCGAAGCCAGGCAGCTGACGGAAGAGATCATGCTCGGCGCCGTGCTGTTCGGCCACGAGCAGCTGCAGGTGGCGATCCAGGCGATCACCGCCATGGCCGAGGCCGTCGGCAAGCCGGCCTGGGATTGGCAGCCGCCGGAGCGCGACGTGGCGCTGGAAGACGACGTGGCCCGGCTGGCGCAAGGCGACATCACCAGCGCTTACCAGATCGCCGACAAGCAAGAACGCCAGGCCCGCCTGGCCGCAATCCGCACCAGTGTAGTCGAGCAGCTGGCGGGCGAGGACGAGACGGGTCACGGCGAGAGCGAAGTTCGGGATGCCCTGGGGGCGCTGGAGAGCCATGCCGTGCGCAGCCGCATCCTCGCTGGCGAGCCGCGCATTGATGGCCGCGACACGCGCACCGTGCGCCCGCTCACCATCCGCACTGGCGTGCTGCCGCGCACCCACGGTTCGGCGCTGTTCACGCGTGGCGAAACCCAGGCCCTGGTGACCGCGACGCTCGGCACCGGCCGCGATGCGCAAATGATCGACGCCATCGAGGGCAAGTATGACGATCCGTTCATGCTGCATTACAACTTCCCGCCTTACTCGGTCGGCGAGACCGGTTTCATGGGCAGTCCCAAGCGCCGCGAAATCGGCCACGGCAAGCTGGCCAAGCGCGCCGTCATGGGTGTCATGCCGGATCTGGAAGAGGAGTTCCCCTACGTGATCCGGGTGGTTTCCGAAATCACCGAATCCAACGGCTCGTCGTCGATGGCCTCCGTCTGCGGCAGCAGCCTGGCACTGATGGACGCCGGCGTGCCGATTACGGCACCGGTGGCCGGGGTTGCCATGGGCCTGATCAAGGACGACGACAAGTTCGCCGTGCTCACCGACATTCTCGGTGACGAGGACCACCTCGGCGACATGGACTTCAAGGTCGCCGGCAGCACCGAGGGCATCACCGCCCTGCAAATGGACATCAAGATCGGCGGCATTACCCGCGAGATCATGGAAGCGGCGCTGACCCAGGCGCGCGAAGGCCGGCTGCACATCCTCGAAGCCATGCAAGAGGCCATTGCCGAGCCGCGTGCCGAGGTCTCGCAGTGGGCGCCGCGCATCTTCACCATGAAGATCGACGTCGAGAAGATTCGCGACGTGATCGGCAAGGGCGGTGCCACGATTCGCAGCATCACCGACGAGACCGGCGCCAGCATCGACATCGAGGATGATGGCACGATCCACGTCGCCGCCGTCGACAAGGACGCCGCCGATTTGGCCATCAAGCGCATCGACGACATCACGCGCGACATCGAAGCCGGCCAGGTCTACGAAGGCCAGGTCGTGCGCATCATGGACTTCGGCGCCTTCGTCAATCTGGTGCCGGGCCGCGACGGGCTGGTGCACATCTCGCAGATCGCCCAGCATCGCGTGGAGAAGGTCACCGATGAGCTCAGCGAAGGGCAGACCGTGCGCGTCAAGGTGCTCGAAGTTGATCGCCAGGGCCGTGTGCGCCTGTCGATGAAGGCGTTGGCGGACGAGGCCGAAGCCTGATTCGCAGCCGCTGCAGCAAGCCACGAAACGGCGCCCGCGAGGCGCCGTTTTTGTGTCGGTGCAAAAAACAATGGGGCAGTGCCCACCGCGGCCT
>DATGUT010000144.1:0-8729 GCA_035301185.1 Salinisphaeraceae bacterium | reverse complement strand
ACTGCTCGCTGTCCAGCTCGCCCGCCACCCATGCATCCAGCACCGGCTGCACCTGGCGCGGAAAGGCCTCGAAGCCAATCACCATATTCGGCTGCAGCAAATGCAGGGCCGCCAGCGTCTGCAATTGCCATAAATGATCGTCGCGGCTGGTGTGGTATTCGCCGAGCAGCACCACGTCTTGCCTGGCGGCATGCGCAAGCACATTGCGCCCGGTGGCGGCAACCGGCCCGCCGGCTTCGAGCCGATACCAGGCGCTCGGCACGAGGCAGTCTGTGTCAAGCGTTGTGGGCGGCGGCTGCTTCATGGCTGGCGCGCTGCAACCTGCCAATGAGATGGTGGCAAGCGTGACGAGCGCGGCTGCGGCCCTAATTCTGGCACCCATGTGTCTGCATTGTAATAATCGTGCGCCTCACACCCGCTCCAGCGCGACTGCGGTGGCTTCGCCGCCGCCGATGCACAGCGTGGCGATGCCGCGCTTGCAGTCGTGCTGTTCCATGGCGTTGAGCAGCGTCACCACGAGGCGCGCGCCCGAGGCGCCGATCGGATGGCCCAGCGCACAGGCGCCGCCATAGACGTTGATCCGATCATGGCTGATGTCCAACTCCTGCATGGCGGCCATGACGACCACCGCGAAGGCTTCGTTGATTTCGAACAGATCGACGTCTGCCCTGTGCCAGCCGAGGCGCTGCAGCAGCTTGTTGATGGCGCCGATGGGCGCGGTCGTGAACCAGGCTGGGTCTTGGGCATGGCCGCTGTGGCCGCGAATCACGGCACGTTGTGTAGCGCCGAGCGCTTCCGCCTGCGAGCGGCGCATCAGCGCCAGGGCGGCGGCGCCATCCGAGATGGAGCTGGCATTGGCGGCGGTCACCGTGCCGTCGTCGCGAAACGCCGGCTTGAGTTCGGGGATGCGCGCCGTGTCGACCGCGAATGGCGACTCGTCGCGCGCAACCTGCTTCGTTTCACGGCGCGTCTTGACCTCGACCGATGTGATTTCGGCTGCGAACTGGCCGTTTTCGGTAGCCGCGCGGGCGCGGCGGTAGGATTCCAGCGCGAAGTCGTCCTGCGCCGAGCGGCTGAAGCTGTAGTGCGCGGCGCAGTCCTCGGCAAACGTGCCCATCAGGCGGCCCTGGTGCTCGTAGTGGTCTTCCAGGCCGTCGAAGAACATGTGATCGATCAGCTTGCCATGGCCGAGGCGATAGCCGTTGCGCGCCTTGGGCAGCAGATAGGGCGCATTGGTCATGCTTTCCATGCCGCCGGCGAGCACGATGCCGTTGCTGCCGGCGAGCAGGCTGTCGTGGCCGGTGATCAGCGCCTTCATGCCGGAGCCGCACACCTTGCTGAGGCCGACGCAAGGCGTGGCCTGGGCGATGCCGGCAGCGAACGCGGCCTGGCGGGCCGGTGCCTGGCCGACGCCGGCCGGCAGCACCTGACCCATCAGCACTTCGTCGATTTGCTTGCCGTCGAGGCCGGATTGAGCCATGGCGGCGCCCAGCGCGGCGGCGCCCAACTGCGGCGCGGTCAATGATGCGAGGGCGCCGTTGAAGGCGCCGATCGGTGTGCGCGCCGCGCCGGTGATTACGATGGGATCGTCCTGCATGATTACCTCAGGGTCAATGTGTCCGGACGAGGGTGACTGCGACTGAAGTCCTATTGCCCTCGAATGTATCAAGCATTATGGTCGATTGGTCCGCCGAGTAATACCCATGCCCGGTGCAGATCAAGAATCATTCACTCCTCAAGGAGACAAAATGTTCAAAAAAATCAGGCAAACGGCGCTGCTGTGCTCGGCTGCAGCGCTGGCAACGGCAACTCTCAGCGCCCATGCCGCGGATCAGTTTTCCGACGACAAGATCAAGATCGGCGTGCTTGGCGACATGTCCGGCGTCTATGCGACCGGCTATAGCGGCCCTGGCGGGGTCGCTGCCGTGAAGATGGCGGTCGAGGATTTTGGCGGCGAAATCGACGGCCACCCCATTGAGGTCGTGTCGGCCGATCATCAGAACAAGGCCGATCGGGCCTCCTCCACCGCCCGGCGCTGGATTGACGAAGATCATGTCGACGTCATCGTCGATTTGACCAATTCCGCGGTCGGGCTCGCGGTGCAGCAATTGGCCTCCAACAAGGGTGTGATCACGCTCAACACGGGTTCGGCCACTGCCGAGCTGACCAACGACGCCTGCACCAAGTATGGCATTCACTACGGCTATGACACCCACGGCCTGGCCGTGGGCACGGCGACTGGCATCGTCGAAAACGGCGGCGACAGCTGGTTTTTCATTACCGCTGATTATGCCTTCGGCCATTCGCTGCAGGCCAACACCACCGAAGTGGTCGAAGAGCTGGGCGGCTCGGTTCTGGGCGGCGTGGCCGCGCCGCTGGGCACCAATGATTTTGCCTCGTATTTGATACAGGCGCAGAATTCCGGTGCCGAAGTGGTGGCGCTTGCCAATGCCGGGCAGGATGCGGTCAATTCCGCCAAGCAGGCGGGCTCCTACGGCATTGTTGCGGGTGGCCAGCAGCTGGTTGGTCTTCTGTTCCTGTTGAGCAACATTCAGAGCCTGGGGCTGAAAACTGCACAAGGTCTGCAGTTCACGGCTTCCTGGTATTGGAATCAGGACGCGGAATCGCGTGAGTGGACCCAGCGCTACCTTGACTACAGCGACGGTGCAGCGCCGACTTCCATTCACGCGGCGATGTATTCCGCCATCACATCCTATCTGCAGGCTGTCGCAGCCGCCGGCACGGACGACGGCGATGCCGTGCGTGAAGAGCTGGGCAACATGGAGATCAATGACTTCTTTGCCAAAGGCGCGTATATTCGGGAGGATGGCTTGCTGATGAATACCCTGCATTTGCTCAAGGTGAAGAAGCCTGATGAGTCCGAAGGCAAGTGGGATCTGGCCGAAGTGGTCGGAGATATTCCAGCAGAGGACGCGTATCCGGCACTGGCCGATACGACCTGCCCCAGAGTGCAGTAAGAAATTGCGTCCGGGCGGGTGTGAGCATTCGCCCGGACAGGTGTTTTGTCAAATCCACAGGAAATGAAATGAGTCAGCAGATCAAGGAAGTTCGCTCCAGCGGCAAGGTGCCGCAGTACATCGACGGCCAGTTCGTGCACAGCGAGACCAGCGACTGGATCGAACTGAACAATCCGGCGAGCCAGGAAACCATCGCCCAGGTGCCGGTGGCCACGGTCGATGAAATGGAGCGCGCCGTCGCCTCGGCCAAGGAGGCGCAGCGCAGCTGGCGCCACCAGCCGACCATCCGCCGCGTGCGCTACCTGATGGAATACCAGGCGCTGCTCAAGGAGCACCAGGTCGACATCGCCAAGGTGCTGGCCGAGGAAACCGGCAAGACCGAAGGTGACGCCATGGGCGATGTGTGGCGCGGCATCGAAGTGGTCGAGCACGCCTGCAGCCTGCCGACGCTGATGATGGGTGAAACCACGCGCAACGTCGCCACCGAACTCGATACCTGCAGCTATGTGCACCCGCTTGGCGTGTGTGCCGGCATCACGCCGTTCAACTTCCCGGCCATGATTCCGCTGTGGATGTTCCCGCTCGCCGTCGGCTGCGGCAACAGCTTCGTGCTCAAGCCCTCCGAGCAGGACCCGCTGACCCCGCTCATGCTCGCCGAGTTGTGGGAGCAGACCGGCATCCCCAAGGGGCTGTTGCAGGTCGTCCACGGCGACAAGCGCCAAGTCGATGCGCTGCTCGAGCACAAGGACATCAAGGCCGTGTCGTTCGTCGGCTCGGTGCCGGTCGCCGAGCACGTCTATCGCACGGGCACGGACAATCTCAAGCGTGTGCAGGCATTCGCCGGCGCCAAGAACCACATGATCGTGATGCCCGACGCCAACAAGGACAACATGGTCTCGAGCCTGGTCGGCTCGTCCTGCGGCGCCTGCGGGCAGCGCTGCATGGCCATTTCGGTGGCCGTGCTGGTGGGCGAGGCCGGCAACTGGGTCGACGACATCAAGCAGGCCATGCAGAACATCCGCCCCGGCGCGCCCGGCGACAGCGATGCCGCCTATGGCCCGCTGATCAACCGCAAGTCGTTCGAGCGCGTGCGCGGCATCATTGCCAACGCTGCCAATGAAGGTGCCGACGTCGTGCTCGACGGCACCGACTGTCAGGTGGAAAGCCATCCGCAAGGCAACTGGATCGGGCCGACGCTGTTCGACAACGTCACCACCGACATGGAAATCTACCAGCAGGAGATCTTCGGTCCGGCGCTGTGCGTGATCCACGTCGACACGCTTGAAGAGGCCATCGAACTGGTCAATGCCAACCCCTACGGCAACGGCACGTCGATCTTCACCCGTTCCGGCGCCGCGGCGCGCAAGTACCAGTACGAAACCGAGGTCGGCCAGGTCGGCATCAACATGCCGACGCCGGTGCCGCCGCCATACTTTTCGTTCACCGGCAGCAAGAACTCGTTCTTCGGCGACCTGCACGCCTACGGCAAGCAGGCGGTGCGCTTCTACACCGAAACCAAGACCGTGATGGTGCGCTGGCCGCAGGAAGACATGGTCGAAGACATGAATCTCACCATTCACATGCAGGAATAGGGCCGCGGCCGTGGACTTCGAACTCGACGAAACCCAGCAGGCCATGCGCGAGGCGGCGCGCGAATTCGCCGCCTCGGCCATGGCGCCGCATGCCGCCGAGTGGGATGCGGAGTCGATTTTTCCGACCGATGTCATCGCCCAGGCTGGCGAACTCGGTTTTTGCGGCCTGTACACGCCAGAGGAACGCGGCGGGCTGGGCCTGTCGCGGCTCGACGCCGCCGTCATCTTCGAGGAGTTGGCGGCGGGCTGCACGTCCACGGCGGCCTACATCAGCATTCACAACATGGCCACTTGGATGGTTGCGGCCTTCGGCGCAGAGGAGCTGACTGAGGCCTGGTGCCCGGCTCTGGCTGCCGGGGAAAAGCTGGCGTCCTATTGCCTGACCGAGCCGGGCGCCGGCTCCGACGCCGGTTCACTCAAGACCAGCGCCAGGCGCGACGGCGACGACTATGTCCTGAACGGCAGCAAGGCGTTCATCTCCGGCGCCGGCGACACCGACCTGCTGGTGGTCATGGCACGCACCGGCGATGCCGGGGCATCCGGCATCAGTACCTTCGGTGTGCCCGCGGACAGCGCCGGCATCAGCTACGGCCGCAACGAGCCGAAGATGGGCTGGCATTCGCAGCCCACGCGCATGATCACATTCGACGATGTGCGCGTGCCGGCGGCCAATCGCCTGGGTGAAGAAGGCGATGGTTTCGCCATTGCCATGCAGGGCCTTGATGGCGGGCGCATCAATATCGCGTCGTGCTCGCTGGGCGCAGCGCAGGCGGCGCTCGATGCCTCGCGCAGTTATCTGAGCGAGCGCAGCCAGTTCGGCAAGACGCTGGATCGCTTCCAGGCGTTGCAGTTTCGCCTTGCCGACATGCAGACGCACTTGGTCGCGGCGCGCCAGATGGTGCGCATGGCGGCAGTTTATCTGGACAAGGACCACGCCGAAAAAACCGCCTACTGCGCCATGGCCAAGCGCCTGGCGACCGACTTGTGTTTTGAAATCTGCAATGACGGCCTGCAACTGCACGGCGGCTACGGCTACATCCGTGAATATCCGCTGGAGCGCTACGTGCGGGACACCCGCGTGCACCAGATCCTGGAAGGCACGAACGAAATCATGCGCCTGATCGTGGCGCGCCGAGTGCTGGCGGACATGGATGGAGAGGCCATTCGATGACGAGCAATGACGGCAGCATCGACTCGATTCAATTTTCCGAGCAGCAGACGACCAGCGGCCACGTCGTGGCTTATGTGTTGCTGAATGCGCCCAAGGCGCTGAATGCCCTGTCCAAGGCCATGATCGACCGGCTCATACCGAAGCTGGCCGAGTGGCGCGTGCGCGAGGACGTGGTGTGTGTGGTGTTGCACGGCGCAGGCGAAAAGGCGTTTTGTGCCGGTGGCGACATCATCGGCCTGTACAATGCCATGCGTGCGGCCGCGGGCGCGCCAAGCCCCGATGCGGAGGCATTTTTTGCCGCCGAATATCGCCTCGACTACACCATCCACAACTATCCCAAGCCAATCCTGTGCTGGGGTACTGGCGCGGTCATGGGCGGCGGTCTCGGCATTCTCGCCGGCGCCAGCCATCGCGTGGTCACCGAAAACACCACCATTGCCATGCCGGAAGTCGGCATCGGCCTGTTTCCTGATGTGGCCGCCGGTTGGTTTCTGAATCGCATGCCGGGGCGGGTCGGCCTGTTCCTGGCGCTCACTGGCAGCCCGATCCATGCCACCGATGCCTGGCTCGTCGGCCTGGCCGATGCGCGCATCGAGGCCGCGCAGCGCGAGGCAGTGTTTGCTGCGCTCGCGGACGTGCGCTGGCAGGGCGACACCCGCATCGATGCCAGTCTGCTGTCCGGCCTGTTGCGCGGCTTCGAAAGCGGCACCGAGGATTGGACCGCAGCGAACGTATTGGCGCATCGCGATGTGATTGCCCGCGTCACCGATGCCTCCGACGTGGCCAGCGTACAGGCCGCGCTCGCGCAGGAAGACAGCGATGACAAATGGCTGCAGCGCGCGGCCAAAACCATGGCGAGCGCCTCGCCGACCTCCATGGTCATCGCCTTCGAGCAGTGGCACATCGGCGCGCATTTGTCGCTGGCACAGACGTTTCAGCGCGAATTCGCCATCGCCGTGCAGTGCACGCGCCACCCCGATTTTGCCGAAGGCATCCGCGCGCTGCTGGTGGACAAGGACAAGCAGCCGGCCTGGTCGCCGGCACGGCTCGAAGACGTCACCATGGAGCACATCGCCGAGCATTTCCGCCTGCCCGCGGACTATCACGAACACCCGCTGGCCGATTTGGCTTGAGCAATAACAGGAGCTTGCAACGGCAGGAACAATCGCATTCATAGGACTGGGCAACATGGGCGGACCGATGGCTGCCAACCTGCTCCAGGCAGGCGAACAGCTGGTCGTGTTCGATCTGGTTAAGGAACAGCTCGAGGAGGCACAAGAGCAGGGCGCACAGGTGGCTTCCAGTGCCGCCGATGCCGTGGCCCATGCCGATGTCATTATCTCCATGTTGCCGGCCGGCAGCCACGTCCACGATTTGTATCTGGGCGACGGCGGGGTCATGGCGGCGGCGCCGGATGGCGCACTGTTGATCGACAGCTCCACCATCGACGCTGCGACGTCGCGCAAGGTCGCCGCCGCGGCGGCCGAGCGCGGCCTGGAAATGCTCGATGCGCCGGTCTCCGGTGGTGTCGGCGGCGCCGTCTCCGGTGGTCTCACGTTCATGGTCGGCGGCCCGGCCAGCGCACTGGAGCGCGCGCGGCCGCTGCTCGACATCATGGGCAAAAATGTGTTTCATGCCGGCGACGCCGGCGCCGGCCAGGTCGCCAAGATGTGCAACAACATGCTGCTGGCGATTCTCATGACCGGCACGTCCGAGGCACTGAATCTGGCCGTTGCCAACGGCCTCGACCCGGCCGTCATCTCCGAAATCATGAAAAACGCCTCCGGCGGCAACTGGGCGTTGAACGTGTACAACCCCTATCCGGATGTCATGGAGGGTGCACCGGCATCCAATGATTACAAGCCCGGCTTTGGCGTCGATCTGATGTACAAGGATCTGGGCCTGGCCATGGACGCCAGCGTGGCGAGTCGCGTGTCCACGCCGCTCGGCGCCCTGGCGCGCAACCTGTATGCCGTACACAGCGCCGCCGGCAATGGCCATCTGGATTTTTCCAGCATCATCAAACTGCTTGCCGGAGACAACGACAAGTAATCCACCGTCAGTTATCAAGCTGTTGAGAGGAGGCCAACATGCCCACGTCATCCATCGATGCATTCAAGGCCGCGCGCCGGCAGTTGCTGGATCTGCGCGAAGACTACGACCGCGCCTACGCCGAATTCGAATGGCCTGAACTGGACAAGTTCAACTGGGCGCTGGACTGGTTCGATGACTATGCCGCCGGCAATGACCAGCTCGCGCTGTGGCTCGTGAACGAAGACGGCAGCGAAGAGCACCACACGTTCGACGAGATGCGCCGGCGCTCCAACCAGGTCGCCAATTATCTGCGCAACCAAGGCATGCAGCGCGGCGATACGCTGTTGCTGATGCTGGATAACGTCACGCCGTTGTGGGAGGCCATGCTCGCCTGCATCAAGCTGGGCGTGATCATGATTCCGGCCTCCACGCTGCTGTCGGCCGGTGATTTGCGCGATCGCCTCAAACGTGGCGGCGTCACGCATGTGCTGACCAGTGCGGAACACACCGCCAAGTTCGATCAGGCGCCAGCCGGCATCACCCTGATCACGACCGGGCGGCCGGCGCCCGGCTGGCACGGCTATGTGGATGCGTTCGAACAGCCCGCTGAAGATTTCGAGCCGCAAGGCGAAACCCGGGCCACGGATCCGCTGCTGCTGTATTTCACCTCCGGCACCACGTCGAAGCCAAAGCTGGTGCTGCATACGCATGAAAGCTATCCGGTCGGCAGTCTGTCCACCATGTACTGGCTGGGCCTGCAACCGGATGACATCCACTACAACATCAGCTCGCCAGGCTGGGCCAAGCACGCATGGAGCAATTTCTTCGCGCCCTGGGATGCCGGCTGCACCGTATTCCTGTATCGCAGCGCGCGCTTTTCCGCAGCCGATGTGCTGCGGGTGATCACCGACATGGAGGTGACCAGCCTGTGCGCGCCGCCGACCGTGTGGCGCA
>DATGUT010000143.1:0-13058 GCA_035301185.1 Salinisphaeraceae bacterium | reverse complement strand
TGCACCATTTACCAAGGCGTCACCCTGGGCGGCACCAGCTGGAGTCCGGGCAAGCGCCACCCGACCCTGGCCGCGAACGTGGTGGTGGGCGCCGGCGCCAAGATACTGGGCCCGTTCACCGTTGGCGAGGGTGCGCGCGTTGGCTCCAACGCGGTCGTGGTCAAGGAAGTGCCGCCGGGCTGCACCGCGGTCGGCGTGCCGGCCAAGCTGGTCAAGTGCAAGCAGGCGCGAGAGGACGATGGCGCTCGGCGCGCCGACACGGCCGCACGCATCGGCTTCCACACTTATGGCGTGACCCGCGACATGCCGGATCCAGTCACCCGCGGCTTCGACGCCATGCTCGATCACATCGACCAGCTCGAGCAGCGCCACGCCGAACTGGAAACGCAGATGCGCGAGTTGAGCGACCAGCTGGCGCGCGCCGCCGACACGGCAACAAGCAACTCGGAGCGCTGATTTCGCCATGGCGATTTATCTCGACCACGCCGCCAGCACGCCGGTGCGCCCGGAAGTGATCGAGCACATGGGCGCAGTGATGAGTGAACAGGGCGCGAATCCTGCCTCGGCGCACCAGCCGGGGCGCCACGCTGGCGCCGTCGTGGCCGCGGCGGCAGCTGCCGTGGCCGCGCTGATCGGCGCGGCGCCAGAGGACATCATCTGGACATCCGGCGCCACCGAGGCGATCAACCTGGCGCTCAAAGGCGTGCTGGAGTTCCATGGCGGCGGCCATGTTGTCAGCGTGGCGAGCGAACATCGCGCCACGCTGGATACGCTGTCCTGGCTCGAGCGTCGCGGTGTGCGTGTCACTCGCCTCGGTGTGGATGCGGCGGGGCGGGTCGATGCCAGCGCCGTGGCGGCTGCCATCGAGGCGGATACGCGCTGCGTCTCGATCATGCATGTGAACAACGAAACCGGCGTGGTGCAGGATATTGCCGCGATTGGCGCGGTGTGCGCCGAGCATTGCGTGGCGCTGCATGTGGATGCGGCGCAAAGCCTGGGCAAGCTGGATCTCGACGTCGCGCGCATGCACATCGACCTGCTGTCGCTGTCCGCCCATAAGATGGGCGGGCCGCAGGGCGCCGGCGCGCTCTGGCTGCGTCCGCGCATTGGCCTGGCGGCGCAGATCCATGGCGGCGGCCAGCAGGGCAATCGCCGCTCCGGCACGCTGGCCGTGGCGCAGGTTGCCGGCTTCGGCTGCGCCTGCAGTCTGGCGCAGGCAGAAATGGCAGCGCTGCCAGCACAATTGCGCGCGCTCAGGCAGCGCCTGTGGCAGGAGCTGGCAGTGATCGACGGTGTGCTGTGCAACAGTCCGGTCCAGGACAGCGAGCTTGGCGCGCCGCATATTCTCAACATCAGCGTACCCGGTGTGCACGGCGCAGCCCTGCTTACGGGCCTGCTGGAGGGCACGCCGGCGCTGGCCGTCTCGGCCGGCTCGGCCTGCAGTGCGGCGCGGGCCGAATCCTCGCATGTGTTGCGCGCCATGGGGCGCACGCCGGCCGTGGCTGCGGCCAGCCTGCGTTTTTCCCTGGGTCGCACCACCACCAAGAATGACATTGAATTGGCTGCTGCCCGCACGCGGACCGAAGTCGCGCGCCTGCGGGCGTTGGCGCCGCGCCAGCTCGCAGTACCGGCGTAACGCATGGCAGCGGCTGATGAGCGCCTGCGCCGTTTTCTGCAGCCAGACCATGCGCTGCACGCGCGGCGCACCTGGCAGGCCCGCGGCGCGGCCGACACGCCAGGTGCCGATGCATTGTGCGAGATTTACCTGGCCATTGCCGACGAGCAGATCGTGGAAGCGGCCTTTGCCGCGTACGGGCCGCCGATTGTGGTGGCTTGCGCGGACTGGCTGTGCGAGCAGCTCGGCGGACGAACGATTGCGGTCATGCGCGGTCTATCTGAGGCAGACCTGCAAGCCGCGTTGGCACTCGCGGCAGAGGAGCGGTACGCTGGTATGCTCGTATTCGATGCATTGCAAGATGCACTGGCAAATCTGGAGACATGAGTACACTTAAAGCTGACGACGCCAAGGAGCAAGAAATGGCGAATAGTCCTGTTTTGACCCTGACTGAGGCCGCCGCCGAGCGCATACGCAAGCAGCTCGCCGAACGCGGCCATGGCATTGGTCTGCGCGTGGGTGTGCGCAAATCAGGCTGCAGCGGCTATCGCTACACCATGGATTATGCGGACGAAGTAACCAACGACGACAGCGTCTTCACCGATCACGGCGCCAGCGTCGTGGTGCACCGCAAGCATCTCGCGGTGCTGGATGGCACCATCCTCGACTTCCGCCGCGAAGGGCTGAACCAGATGTTTCGCTTCGACAACCCGCATGCGCACCATGCCTGCGGCTGCGGCGAGTCTTTCATCGTCTGATTATGCGCTGCCGGATGGCGCATTTTTGTTGTGCTTGTTGAGCGCATCTGTTCGCCGGCCGCATTCGGCGCTACAATAAAGCGTTTGTCGCCGCGGCCGGAATGTGCAGCAGGCGGTTCAATTACTGTTTTCACAATCTGAGCGGGAGAAGGCATGGCTGTAGAGCGCACGCTGTCCATCATCAAACCAGACGCGGTGGCGAAAAACGCCATCGGCGACATTCTCGGTCGCTTCGAGGCCGCGGGCCTGCAAATCATCGCGGCGCAAATGCGCCACCTGAGCCGGGCGGAGGCCGAAGGCTTTTACGCGGTGCATAGGGAGCGGCCATTCTTCAATGACTTGGTCGAGTTCATGACTTCCGGCCCGATCATGGTGCAGGTGCTGGAAGGCGAGAACGCGATTGCCAAAAACCGCGAGCTGATGGGCGCCACCAACCCGGCGGAAGCCGCGCCGGGCACGATCCGCGCCGACTTCGCCGAAACCATCGACGCCAACGCGGTGCATGGCTCCGACGCGCCGGAAACCGCGGCCACCGAAATCGACTTTTTCTTTGCCGACGGCGGCATTTGCCCCCGCTAGGTCAGCACACTTCCCGATCAACCATTATGCGCAGTGCAGGATCAGAACGCAGCAATCTGTTTGGCCTTGACCGCGAAGCTCTGGCCGCATTCTTCCGCGAACACGGCGAAGCCGCGTTCCGGGCCAAACAGGTCATGCGCTGGATTTATGCCCACGGCGTGACCGATTTCGCGGCGATGACGGATTTGAGCAAGGCGCTGCGCGCGCGCCTGCCGCAAATCGCCGAGATCCGCCCGCCGCGGCGCATTCTCGAACAACAGGCAGCGGACGGCACCCGCAAATGGCTGCTGGAAGTGGACGCGAGCGGCTCCGGCAATGCCATCGAAGCGGTTTACATCCCGGAAGCCGAGCGCGCCACGCTGTGCATTTCGTCGCAGATCGGCTGCGCCATGGATTGCAGCTTCTGCGCCACCGGGCGCCAGGGCTTGAGTCGCAACCTGTCTACGGCCGAAATCGTCGGCCAGGTGTGGATGGCGGAGCACGATCTTCGCCGCCGCGGTGAGGTGCATGGCGAGCGCGCCATCTCCAACGTCGTGTTCATGGGCATGGGCGAGCCGCTGGCGAATTACCGCGCCGTGGTGCCGGCGCTGCGCATCCTGCTCGATGATTACGGCTTCGGCCTGTCCAAGCGGCGCATTACCGTCAGCACTTCCGGGCTGGTGCCGTTCATGGATCGCCTGCATGCGGAGGTGGACGTGGCCCTGGCGGTGTCGCTGCATGCGCCGACCGATGCGCTGCGCGACGAACTGGTGCCGATCAACCGCAAGTATCCGCTGGCCGAGTTGATGGCGGCCTGTGATCGCTATGTTGCCGGCAAGGATCGCCGCGCCCATGTCACCTATGAATATGTGCTGCTCGAAAGTGTGAATGACAATCCAGAGCAGGCGCGCCAGCTGCTGCAGCTGCTCGGCCAGCGCGCGGCCAAGGTCAACCTGATTCCGTTCAACCCGCATCCAGGCGCTGGTTACAAGCGCCCGGATGCGGCGCGGGTGCAGCGTTTCCAGGATATTCTGCATCGTGGCGGCCTGCGCACGACGGTGCGCCGCACGCGCGGCGATGACATCGATGCCGCCTGTGGGCAATTGGTGGGGCGCGTACGCAGTCGTCAGAAACGCCATTTTCGCGAGGTCCCGATCAAAGTGGAAAATACGACTGTCCACTCCGAACAGGTGTCCGCATGAACCGGGCATGCCAACTGCTCGCATTGTGCGGTGTTCTGCTGTTGGTTGTGGGTTGTGCCGGTTCGCCGTCCGGCCGCCACGTCGACAGCCAGAAGGCGGCGGAGGCGAATGCCAACCTGGGGCTGGATTACTTGGGCAAGAACCAGTACGAACAGGCCATGCATCGTTTCCAGCGCGCACTGCAGTATGACCATGATAACCGCAATGCCAACTGGGGCATGGCACTGGCCTATCAGCGCCTGGACCAGCCGGAGAAGGCGCGCAGCTACTATCAGCGCGTGCTGAAGCAGGAGCCGCGTCCGGCCATGCTCAACAGCTATGCCGTGTTCCTGTGCCAGCAGCATGAAATCGATCAGGCCCTCGCATATTTCAAGCGTGCGGCGGACGATCGGCGCAACGCCAATCCGGCATCGGCGCTGGCCAATGCCGGCCTGTGCCTGGAACAGGACAAACGCCATGCCGAGGCGCGCGATTATTATCGCAAGGCGCTGAGCATCGACGACAGCCAGCCAACGGCGCTGTCACGCATGGCGCAGCTGCAATATGACCGTGGTCAGTACCTGAGTGCACGCGCATTCATCGAGCGTGCAGACGAAGTTGTTGAACTGAGCCCGGAACTGCTGCTGCTGGCCGCTCGCATCGAAAACAGATTACGGGATACCGAGATGGCGCGTCGGTATCTGCAGCGCCACAACAGGAGTGCGCCCAGCAAGGCGCTGACTTTTGATGAACTCTAGGCGCATGCGCGATGAAAGTGGGGCAAGGCGTTTCTGATTCGAAACGGATTTTGTTCGCCCGAGAACAACTACGCGACCAATCCGGCCACCAGACATGACCAATCAGGACGATCGAACTTAGTGGCGGCGGTGCGGGGCACGGACTGTCATACAGAGGTATCTATGAGCGAAACACAGGCCATGGATGAAGGCATTGCTGCGGGTAATCGCGATCAGGCTGACGAAGAGCTGATTGCGCCGGGTTTGGTGAGCAACAAATCGGAAGACCAGACACCAGGCGAGATGTTGCGCGAAGCGCGTCTCGCCGCCGAATACTCGATTGCCGACACGTGTGGCCAGACCATGCTCTCGCGGCGCACCATGGAGGCGCTGGAGGACAACCGTTTCGACGAGCTGTCACAGCCGGTGTTTGTCCGTGGCTATTATCGCAAGTGCGCCAAGGTGCTGGATCTGGACGCAGAGGCCCTGCTGGCGGCCTACGATGCCTACGGCGGAGCGCGCCTTGCCAGCGCGCCGGCAATTGTGCATGGCGTTAATGTAGTGCCCACCGATGTCACCCCTGATCGCAGGCGTACGTTTGGCGCGGTATTCATGATCGCCATCCTGCTGATCATTGGTTTTGCCGGCTATTTGTTCTGGTCTGAAAGCGGCGGGTTGCCATCGTCTGGCAGCACGGACACGCTCATCAGCAGCCTCGGCGGCGATGCCGAGCGCTCGGCGGAAGCAGCCGACCAGAGCGCGCTGCAATCCAGTTTGTTGCCGCTTGGCGACCGTGACAACACGGACGCCGCGACGGCAGGCGGAGTTGCCGCTGCAATGGAAACGGATACTGCTGCCGACACGCAAGCGGCTGACACAACGGCATCGGTCGCCGACCAGACCGATGCAGACGCGAGTGGCGAGCGCTTCGCCACTGTGACGCCGCCGGCGGATGCCGAATCCGCCACTGCGCAACAGACGGCAACGGCGACAGCGGCCGCCGCGACTGCCGACGAGGACGAAGCGGGCGTTGCCAGTACGATCAGCAGCACGGCGCTGACGCTGGAATTCGATGACCGTTCTTGGGTGGATGTACGCGATGCCAATGGTCAGCAGTTGCTGGTCGGCAATTTCCAGTCCACCACGCGCACGGTGGATGGCACGCCGCCTTACAATCTGGTGCTCGGTTTTGCACCGGGGGTCAGCATTCGCCTTGGTGGCGAGCCGGTTGATTTCGAGGTCAAGCGCAACAAAACTGCGCGCTTCACGGTCGATGCGGAGGGCAGTTGATGGCGGGCCGGGTGCAATCAATTCGCGGCATGAACGATATCCTGCCCGAGCAGGAGCCGTACTGGACCACGCTGGAAGAAACCGCGGCAACAGTGTTCGGCATGTATGGCTATCGCCGCATCCGCATACCGATCATGGAGCGTACGCCGCTGTTCGCGCGTGCGGTCGGCGAGGTCACCGACATCGTCGAAAAGGAAATGTACACATTCGAGGATCGCGGCGGCGATAGCCTCAGCCTGCGTCCCGAAGGCACGGCCGGCGTGGTGCGTGCCGGCATCGAGCACGGTCTACTGCACAACCAGAGTCCGCGCCTGTGGTATGCCGGGCCCATGTTTCGCTATGAGCGACCGCAGAAAGGACGTTATCGACAATTCCACCAACTCGGCATTGAAGTATTCGGCCAAACCGGGCCGGATGTGGACATCGAGCAGATCGCATTGGCCGCGCGCCTGTTTCGCGCACTTGGCATAGGCGGCCTGCGACTTGAGATCAATACGCTGGGCACGCCGGCGGAACGGGCCGCATGGCGCGATGCGTTGCATGCCTATTTCAGTGCTCATCAGGCAGAGCTGGATGAGGACAGCCGCAGACGCCTGGAGCGCAATCCGCTGCGCATTCTCGACAGCAAGAACCCGGCCATGCAGGAGCTGATAGCTGCCGCGCCGACACTGCGCAACAATCTTGGCGTCGAATCCGCGGCCCATTTTGATCAGCTGTGCGCAGGGCTGAAGCAGCTGGGCATTGCCTACGAAATCAACACGCGCCTGGTGCGCGGCCTGGATTATTACACCCGCACGGTGTTCGAATGGCTGACCAGCGATCTCGGCGCTCAGGACGCTGTTTGCTCTGGCGGGCGCTATGATGGCCTGGTCGAGCAGCTGGGCGGTAACCCGGTGCCCGGGACGGGTTTCGCCCTCGGTGTGGAGCGCCTGATTGCGCTCATGCAGGCACAACAAGTGCCATTAATCAATACCGCGCCCCAAGTGTTTCTCGTCCATGCCGGGGAACAGGCCGCGGCTCGGGTCATGGCCTTGGCGGAGGCGCTGCGCGATGCGATTCCCGGCCTGCGCTTGCAGGTCAACGCGGGCGGTGGCAGTTTCAAGTCGCAGTTCAAGCGCGCCGATCGCAGCGGAGCGCAGGTGGCGCTGGTGTTTGGCGATGCAGAGGCCGCTGGCAACAGCGTGCAGATCAAACCGATGGCGGGCCAGGGCGAACAGGAAGAAGTACCCCTGGAGCAGGCGCCGCAGCGCATTGCCGCATTGCTGCAACCACATTGATACAACGCAGACCGCCACCAAATCAAGCCGATGCAGGCCGATGTGATTACCCGATGATAGTTACGGATAATAGTTAGCGGACAGAGGGATATGGCAGATTTATACGACGACGATGATGATGCAGCGCGGCTGTTGCGCTGGTTCTCGGAAAACGGCCTGGCACTGGTGCTCGGCGTGGTCTTGGGTGCGGCCGTAATCGGCGGCTGGCAATGGTGGAAGCATCACGTCGATCACCGCGCCCAGGCGGCGGCGGAACTCTACGGCGAAATTGGCGCACAGTTGGCCACTGGTAACATTGATGCCAATGGGCGCAGGATTGTCCAGCAACTGAAGGACGAGTACAAAAATTCACCATACACGGCAAATGCCGCCATGCAATTGGCCGCCAATGCCTTGACCAGGCAGGAGTACGACGAGGCATTGCGGCAGCTGAACTGGGTCATCGAGGAGACAGACAGTACGCCGACGCGCAATATTGCTCGCATCCGCAAGGCGCGTGTGCTGTGGGCCGATGAGCAGCCCGATGCGGCGCTGAAACTGCTGGCGCAGGACCATCCCGACAGCTTTACCCGCATGTTTGCCGAACTGGAAGGTGATATTCATGCTTCCATGGGCGATCAACAAAAGGCCTATTCCGCCTATCAGCGCGCCGCTGCGGCCGCTGCGCAATCCGCTGGCGCGGTACTGCAACTGAAATTGTCCCAGACTGCAACGGCGGCAAACGAATAGGCATGCCTGCCTGCGTATTTTGCTCGTGTCCAACTTGATGCAGGAGTCCAGCCTCGCCATGACAAGCATTACTCTTCGCCGATCAGCATGCATTCTGTTGCTTTCCTTGCTGCTCGCCGCCTGTGGCGGCAAGTCCAGTGTGCGCGAACCAACGCCACTGCAGGACATTGACGCGCCGCGGGTCAATCCGAGCAAGGCCTGGACCGCCAGCGGCGGCAATGGCATGCAAAGAGAAGCCATTGGCTTGCGCCTGGCGGTGGCCGACGGTGTGGTTTATGTCGCCAATCAGGGCGGTCAGGTGGCCGCCTTTGACAGTGCGAGCGGCAAGCAGATCTGGCGCAACAAACTGGATCAGCGACTGCTGTCCGGGCCGGGGCTGGCCGACGACATGCTGCTGGTTGGCAGTCGCGACGGCGCGCTGCTGGCCCTGTCCAAAAATGCCGGCGAGCTGCTGTGGAAGACAGGGGTCGGCAGCGAAATCATCGCGGCCCCCGCGGCCGCCAATGACATTGCGGTTGCGCGCACGATCGATGGCCGTGTGGCCAGCTTTGATCTGGACAGCGGCGATCGATTGTGGACGATCGAGCACAGCGTACCCACCCTGACCACGCGTGGCGCAGCGCCGCCACTGATTGTCGGCGGCCGCGTCTACGCAGGTCTGGACAATGGCGAGGTGGTGGCGCTGGATCTGGCTACCGGGCAATACTTCTGGGAGCAGGTCATCGCCTTGCCGACCGGGCGCTCCGATCTTGATCGCATGGTGGACGTGGATGCCGATTTGCAGATCGATGACAACACGTTGTACGCGGTCAGCATTGGCGGCAAGCTGGCGGCATTGACTCTCGGCAACGGCCAGGTGCGGTGGAAGCAGAGCATCGCCTCGACCACTGGCGTGGCGCTGGATCAGCAACATGTGTTTGTCACCGACCTCGACGGCATCGTGCACGCGGTCAGTCGCGCATCCGGCGCCCCCGTCTGGACTCAAGATGCGCTCAAGTACCGTCAGTTGTCGGCGCCGGTCATGTATAACGGCTATCTGGTGGTCGGCGATTACGAGGGCTATTTGCACTGGCTGGATCCGCAGACCGGAGACCTGGTCGGGCGCATGCACGTGCTCGACAGCCAGATTCTTGCGCCACCGGTCGTCGCTGGCGGGCAGTTGCTGGTGCTCGGGGTCGATGGCCGGCTCGCTGCGGTGCGTGAGTAGTGCATGACGGCTGCTGTCGCGAGCCGGCAACTGCCGGTTCTGGCCTTGGTAGGACGCCCGAATGTGGGCAAGTCCAGCCTGTTCAACCGGCTGACCGCCAGCCGTGATGCCCTGGTCGCGGACCAGCCCGGCGTTACACGCGATCGCCAGTATGGTTATGCCGAATCAGGCGGTCGCCGCTATATCGTGATCGATACCGGCGGCATCGGCCAGGACGACGAAACGATTGATGAGGCGGCCCAGGTGCAGACAGATCTGGCACTGGATGAAGCCGATGCCGTCATCTTCCTCACCGATGCCCGCCAAGGGGCCGTCGCCGCCGACACGATTATTGCCACTCGGCTGCGCCGCCTGGACCGGCCTGTGTTCGTTGCCGCCAACAAGAGCGAAGGCTTGGGCCGGGCAGCAGCCACTGCCGAGTTCCATGCACTCGGACTGGGCGAGCCGTGGGCCATCTCGGCACAACGCGGCGATCATGTCGCGCCTTTGCTCGAGCAAGTGCTCGACGAATTGGGGGCGACTGCCGCCGGCGCGGCCCCGGAGGCGGCCGCTGCCGGCATCCGGCTCGCCCTTATTGGCCGCCCGAATGCCGGCAAATCCACGTTGGTGAACCGCCTGCTGGGCGAACAGCGCATGCTGGCGCTGGACGAGCCAGGCACTACTCGCGACGCGGTGGCCAGCGATTTCAGTTTTGCCGGCGAGCCCTGGACCATCGTCGATACCGCCGGCATCCGCCGCCGCGCGCGCGTGCGCGACCATCTGGAACGCATCAGCATCATCAAGGCCATGCAGGCGGCCGAGCAGGCTGACGTCGTCATACTCATGCTCGATGCGCAAAGCGGTCTGTCGGCGCAGGATGCACGCCTGCTGGCGTTGGTGCAGGAGCGCGGCCGCGCCGCAGTGATTGCGCTCAACAAGTGGGATGGATTAAGTGCAAAACAGCGGCAACAGCTGCACCGTGAACTGCGCGCGCGCATCGGCGCCTTCGATTACCTGCCGCTGTGCTTCATCAGTGCTCTGCATGGCACGGGCCTGCGCAATTTACTGGCAGCCGCCAAGGCATCGCATGCCGCGGCCAATGCAGAACTGCCGACACCGGATCTTGCGCGGGTGCTCGCGGCGGCGGTGCAGGCCCATGCGCCGCCGGCCATCCAGGGGCGGCGCATCAAGTTGCGCTATGCCCACCAGGGTGGGCGCAATCCGCCCACCATCGTGATTCACGGCAACCAGACGCAACGCCTCAGCGACGAATACAAGCGTTACCTGATTCGCCGCTTCCGGGAGGCGTTTGACCTGTTCGGCACGCCAATCACGCTCGTCCTGCGCAACAGCCGCAATCCGTATGCACGCGAAGGCGGGCGTCGCAAGTCGCGCTGAAGCGAAGCGATTGTGCCCGGGCTCGAATATCATCTGTCTGCAGTGCGTTATTTTTTGGTCAGTGCGATGTTGTTGTCAACGGCCCCGGGCAGCGCGTCCGGTTTTTCGCCGTTCACATAGAACTGCCAGACTTCGACGTACAGGGTGTCGCCATCGGTTTTCCAGCCAAGCGCCAAGCCATTGTTATTGTAGCTGAAATTGAGCCGGCGAATCTGCGTCCAGATCTTGGCATCCATGGGTACTCCGAAATTACGGCTGTTTTCCTCGTAATGGAGTTTCTCTATGCCTTCGTAAGGCTCCCAGATCGGCGGTTTGCCATCAAAATGCAGTCCCTTACCCATGGAGCCGGCAAATATGGTCTCCCGCGGTTCGGCGGCAATCCCGCGCCGTGCATCCTCCCAAGAGAAAATACGCAAGGAATCCGCGCCCGCTTCTACGCGCATCGGCCCACTTGCCGTATAGGCCTGCAAGACGGAATTTGCCGGCAGCACAGCATCCACATCCGCTGGGATCTCCAGTCCGACTGCCGGAACCGATGCATCGGTCTCAGACTTCTGCAGCCAGCTGCAACCGGCGAGGATGAGAATGGCGGACAGGAGGGCCGCCTGGCGGCATATTTTTACGGCTATAGCCGAGGATTGCGTTGGCATAGTCACCACTGTTGTTGTATAAAAAGCAATAAAGAAAAGCGCCCCATGGCGGGCTGCAAGCTCGCTTGCCTGGCGCATAACGGCTCGTTTGGCGAGACTGCTCGCGCCAGCAAGACAGGCAGGATAAAGCATGGCACGCTGGTAGGGTAGTGTGCCTATGAATATTTTCCCGAATTGCCGCGAGAATGGCCGCAGGCAGCCTGCCATTTTGCGCTGATGCCAAGCCCCGTCGTCGTTTAGCGCGGCGGTCGAGGCACATGCTATTGTTATGGCTGCCGCTCGACGAGATCGAGCAGATCCACCCGGCAAAACAAGCAAGGAGGAACAGCATGCTGCCTTCAGTCTTGGACAATTTCGAAGAGGCGCGCAGCCGCTTTCAGTGGCAGGTTCCGGAATATTACAACATCGGCCACGACGCATGCGGCAAATGGGCGGAGCGTGACGCAAATCGGCTGGCGCTGATTTTCCTCGACGCACAGGGCCAGGCACAGCGCTTCAGCTTCGGGCAGATGCATGAGCTTGCGAGCCGTTTCGGCAACCTGCTCCTTGCCCACGGAATCGAGCGTGGCGATCGGGTCGGCATCCTGCTGCCACAGGCGCCGGAGACGGCCTTCGCGCACATTGGCTGTTATCGCATCGGCGCCATCGCGCTGCCCCTGTTTACTCTGTTTGGCAGCGAGGCGCTGCGCTTCCGGCTCACCGACAGTGGCACCCAAACCGTGGTCACCAACGCCGAAGGCGCGGCCAAGCTGGCTGAGTTGCGCTCTGTGTTGCCGGATTTGCGGGTGTTTTCCATCGATGGCGCGCACGGTGATGCCTTGGATCTGCACCGTGAACTGGAGCGCCAGAGTGACGACCTGCAAACCGTGGCCACGCTGGCCGAAGATCCGGCGGTGATCATCTACACCTCGGGCACGACCGGCCAGCCCAAGGGTGCCTTGCATGCGCATCGCGTCTTGCTGGGGCATTTGCCGGGCGTTGAAATCTCGCACAACCTGCTGCCGCAGGCGGATGATCGGCTGTGGACTCCAGCCGACTGGGCCTGGATCGGCGGTCTGTACGACGTGCTGATGCCGGCCTGGCACCATGGCATTGCCGTGGTCGCCCATCGCTTCCAGAAGTTTGATCCGGAAGCGGCCTTTGAATTGATGCAGGACTACGCGGTGCGCAATACCTTCCTGCCGCCCACGGCCCTGAAAATGATGCGCACCGTCAGCGCCCCGGAGTCGCGTTGGAATTATCGGCTGCGCTCGGTGGCGAGCGGCGGCGAAACCCTGGGCCATGAACTGCTTGCATGGGGACGCACTACCTTCGGGCTGACGATCAATGAATTCTACGGCCAAACCGAATGCAACATGACCGTCTCATCATGCGCGGATTTAATGCCGGTACGCAATGGCGCCATCGGCAAGGCCGTGCCGGGCCACGAGATTGCAATCATCGATGACAACGGCAAGCGGGTCGCTGCAGGCGAAATGGGTCACATCGCGGTGCACAGGCCCAATCCCGCCATGTTCCTGGGTTATTGGAACAATGATGCAGCCACGCAGGAGAAATTCATTGGCGACTGGCTGATTACCGGCGATACCGGCACCATGGACGCAGATGGCTATATCCACTTCATCGGCCGCAGCGACGATGTCATCACGTCGGCTGGCTATCGCATCGGCCCCGGCGAG
>DATGUT010000142.1:0-3358 GCA_035301185.1 Salinisphaeraceae bacterium | reverse complement strand
ATCCACCCAGATTTGATCGAGCGGCACGATCGTCAACAGCGGCTTGCCGGGTGCAATCCGCTTGCCGACCTCAACCTCGCGCTGGGCGACATGCCCGCTCACCGGCGCCAGGATATGGGTGCGTTGCAGGTCCAGCCACGCGCTGCGCACTTTGGCCTCGGCTGCCTTGACTCGTGGATGGTCATGCAATGTTGTGTTGTCGGTGAGCGCATGGAGTTCCTCCAGCTTGTGCCGGGCGCTGGCCAGGGCCGCACGCGCTTCGTGATAGTCGGAGCGCGTGTGCTCAAAAACCTTCTGGCTGATGCCGTGTGATTTGAGAAGCTTCTGGCCGCGCTCGTAATCACGCTTGGCCTGGGCGCTGGCACTCTTGCGCTGGGCGATGATCGATTTCTGCTCATCCACCTGGGCGTACAGCTGGCGTACCGAGCGCAGGGTATCGGCAAGCTTCGCCTTGGCATGCTGCAGGGCATTGCGGGCATCGGTGGGGTCCAGTTGCACCACTCGATCCCCGGCCTGCACGAAATCGGTGTCGTTGGCGGCGACGGCCGTGACCGTGCCATTGACCTGTGCCGTTAGCTGGATCCGGTTGCCCGCCACGTAGGCATCGTCGGTTTTGGCATAATACTGGGCGATCGCGAAATAGTAGGCTGCGTAGAGCCCGCCGGCGAGCACGAAAACTGCCGTCAGCCCCAGCAAAATCCATTTGCGCCGCGCGCCTGGACGCCGCGTTGGGGTCTCCGGCGAGACGCTGCCGGGATCGTTATCCACATTGCTGTTGTCATTGTCGTTGGCCATGGCTGTTGCTCCGTACGCGAATGGATGAATTTGCCGGCTTGGCTGGCACTGGTTTAAGCGTGTAACGCGCGCCTTGGGGGCGGGACACTCGGCTCTTGCCGAGACTGAGTTCTATGCCTGGCAATGCGCCAGGGCGAAACACGTTTTCGTACAGATAGAATGTTGCTCCAACCCCCACGGCGATCACGAATATTGCCGCAAGGCTCAGCAACAACCATTGCCGGCTGGCAGATTGGCACTCCTGCTCGGCCTGCAGCGAAGGATTGCGGTTGTCTTTGTCGGTGGCCATTGTCTTGCTCCATACTTGTGTGAATGGCTCAGCCACTGCGCACGACACTGCTGACAGGAACATGCGTCGGGCTGGCGCTGTCGCTCCAACCTCCGCCCAGCGCACGAAACAGGTCGGCCGTGTCGCGATAGCGGATCACCCGTGCCTTGAGAAAATCGAGTTCGGCCTCCTGGAACTGCGACTGCGCGGTATACAAGTCCAGATAATCAGTGGCGCCACCGTGCAAGCGCGCGCGCACGCTGTGCAGATTGGTGCGCGCAGCGTCGAGCGCCTTGCGCTGGGCTTGCAGCGTGCGGGCATCGGCTTCGAGCGAGCGCAGGCTGTTGGCCACTTCGCCGAAAGCCGTGAGCATGGTGGCGCGATAATCGGATCGTGCCGCCTGGTAAAGATCCCGCGCCTGGCGCTTGGCCGCGCGCAGGCGCCCGCCCTCGAACAACGGTGCGCTCAATGAGGCACCCAGGGAATACAGGGCGTATGCCGGATTGCCCAGATCAGACAGGCTCAGCCCGGCTCGGCCGTAGGCCCCGCTGATCTGCAAGTCCGGCAGCATGTTGGCGCTGGCCACGCCGATCTGGGCGCTGGCGGCATGCACGGCCGCAGCCGCGGCGAGAATGTCCGGGCGCTGCTTCACCAGCCGGCCGGGCACGCTCACCGGCAATTTTTGCGGCAGCTGTAATTGTTCCAGGGTGAAATCCGGGTCACTGAACAGGCCCGGCGCTTTGCCGACCAGCACTGCCAGGCGGTTGACTGCCAGGGCTTTCTGTTTGCGCAGCGGTTCTAGCGAGGCCTTGGTGCGTGCCAACTGGGTCTGGATCTGGGTGGCATCGGCGCGCGTTGCAATGCCGTATTGAATTTGTCTGCGCAGGATTTCGAGCCCGTGTGCCTGGTTGTCGGCGATTTGGCCTGTGGTCTCGATCGCGGCGTTCAGGCCGGCCTCGGTGATGGCCGTCGCCACGACATTATTGATGAGCGTGACGTATGTGTTGAGTACATCGTATTGCTGCTCGTTGAGCTGGGCATTGCTGCGCTCGATCAGGCGGCGGGTTTTGCCGAACAGATCCAGGTTGTAGCTGGCCGTGGCGCGGGCCTGATAAAGATTGAAGACGTTGGTCTGCGAGGAGTCCGCCGCACCGGCCTCTGCGCCGGTCACGCGGTTGCGCGAAAAGCCGCCGTTCACCCCGATTTGCGGGTACAGCGCCCCTTTGTGCTGCTGAACCAGTTCGCGCGCAGCCTGGATGCGGGCGCGTCCGGCCGCCAGCGTCGGGCTGTCCGCGATGGCCTGGCGGATCAGCGTGTCGAGTTCGCTGGAGCCAAACAGCGTGTACCAGTCCGAGCGCACCTGCTCGGCACGTACAAACACTTGTTGCGGAATGGCCTCTGCTGTGTCGGCAGCGTCGGCATGTTGATCCCCTGCGGTTGCGTCGTGGACCCGATAGGCATCACGCGCTGGTTGCGCCGGTGGCTGATAATCCGGGCCGACCGTGGCGCAGCCCGTGGTCAGCGTCACCAGCATGATGATCGCGCAGTACAAACTACGGCGCGCGCCGCTGTGCGCTCTGCCGACAGTAGCTTGTCCGGCCTGACTCGACCGGCCTGGTCCTGTGTCCTGTAATGTTCTGATCCCGTGCATTACTACCAATCCTCGTCATTGCCTTTGGCATTGTTTCGGCCGTGTCAATCTGCGGCTGGACTCATCATTGCGCCGCTGCGGGTATGGCGGACGATGCACATGGGCAGCCTGTGCGGAGAGCACGGGAAGCGCCGCGAGACGCTTCCCGCGCAGCCGCCGAGTGACCCACCTGGGCACTCAATTGGCGCAGGCCTCCACCTGCTGTTGGTTGCCATGGTCGATGTGGCCGGTGAAACAGGGGATTGACAACGCCATAGCGCTGCCCGCTACATTCGTATTCGAAGTGGCGTTCCAGGCTTGCGGGTCCATCGAATGGGCGGCCATGGTGTCTTCAGTGACCGTATAGGCCGGTGTGTGTTTGGCTTGGCCCGTGGTGACGGCAGTTGCATTGACCTGCCAGGCTTGCGGATCCATTTCATGAGCGTCTGGGGCACCAACGGCTTGTTGGCCCGCCATGGCAAGCAGCAGCGCGGCGCCCGCAAAGCCCAATACCTTGCCGTGCCGGCGTGTCGTTGTGGTATCGATTGAAAACATGATGTGACTCCTGTCTGTCGCTAAAACGAAACTGTTTCGTAGCACCTTGGCGTAAGAAACAGCCACTGCGAAGCGTGTCTGTCGGTTCGCGTGTAGTGCTAAAATAGGTG
>DATGUT010000141.1:0-3243 GCA_035301185.1 Salinisphaeraceae bacterium | reverse complement strand
GCACCTGCCGTATGAGCGCCCGCCCCTGTCCAAGTCATATCTGGCGGGCGAGCCCTACCAGTCGCACGACTTGCTGCCGGGCGAAGCCTGGTACGCCGAGCAAGAGATTACGCTGCGCCTGGGCTGCAAAGCGGTCGCGCTTGAGCGCGGCCGACAGCAGGTCATACTCGACGACGGCACGCAGCTCGCCTACGACCGCCTGCTGCTCGCCACCGGTTCGCGCCCGCGGCAATTGCCGATTCCCGGCGCGCGATCGCCGGCCGTGCATTACCTGCGCACGCTCGAGGATTCCGAGCGCCTGGGCGCCCGCCTGCAGCCAGGCACAAGGCTGGCCATTGTCGGCGCCGGCTGGATCGGGCTCGAAGTGGCGGCTGTTGCCGCCAGCAAGGGTTGCACGGTCACGGTCGTCGATCCGCACCAGGTTGCATTGCAATCGACGCTGGGCGCGACGATCGGCGGGTTTTTCGTCGACGTGCATCGCGCCCACGGCGTCGAGTTCGTGTTCGGGCGCCGTGTCACGGCCATCAGCGACACGGCTGCAGCCAGCACCGTCGTACTCGACGATGGGCGGCAATTGGCCGCCGATGTCGTCGTCGCCGGGGTCGGTGCGCTGCCCGCGACGGAGCTGGTGGATGCCGGCCTGCGCGCCGCCGACGGCGGTGTGCGTGTTGATGCGCACATGCAAAGCAAAGACCCGCAGCTATTCGCCGCCGGCGACATCGCCACGATCGAAAACCCGTTGTATGGCATGCCGCTGCGCAGCGCACACTGGACCAACGCCTTGCGCGGCGGCCGGATCGCGGCGCGTGCAATGCTCGGCCTGGACGCGAGGATCAATCCGCTGCCGTTCATCTTCACCGACCAATACGACTTGTTCGTCGAATATGCCGGCTGGCTGGCGCCGGACAGCACAGCCGACGTGATTGTCCGGGGCGAGCTGCAGGAGCAGGCCTTCCAGGCATTCTGGCTCGATGATGGCCGGGTCGTGGCTGCCATGCATGTCAATCGCCGCGACGCAGGCATGCGGCCCTTGCAGGCCCTGGTGCGCTCGGGCAAGCCAGTGGAGTCGGCATTGCTGGCAGATCCGACGATGCCCTTGGGCGATCTGCTGGCCTGATTACGGCGGCGACGGCGCCGCCGGGATTGTCCAAGTCACGCCTGCAATTCGCCATCGAGCAGCAGGCTCATCTTCTCGGCATAAAAACAGATCCGCCCGGCGATGGCCATGGCTTCGGCCCGCGGCTGTTCATAGCACCAGGCGCCGTCCGCCAGCATCTCGCCACCGGCCGCCACTGTCCAATAGCGCGAGGTGACGCCTTTGTACGGGCAGGCGGTGACCGTGTCGGTCGCCTGCAGCAGCTGCATGCGCACATCGAGCTTCGGCAGGTAGTAGCGCACCGGCAGGCCGGTTTCGAACAACAGCAGCGGGCGCTCTGATGCGGCCACGGTCACGTCACCCAGGCGCAGCTCGACCTGGCGCGAGCTGGCCAGCGTATCGATGCGTGTGTACGGATCGCGCGGGTGCACGAAAACCTGCTCGTCCTCCTCGAACCAGGCATCCATGCTGTGCCAGTCGAACGCCGCCAGGCCGCTGATGTCGGGGCAATCGGGCAAGGGCTCGGGGTAATTCCAGAGCGCATTTTCGACCAGGCGCTCGCCGGCGCGCACGGACCAGTAACGGGTCGTGCCCTTGCGCGGGCAATGCGTGGTTCGGCTCGAAGGAACAAGCGACTCGGCGCGAATGTCGTCCAGCGGAAAATAATACACCGGCAAGTGACCGCGCTCGTGCATGAGCTGCACCCGGCGGCTGTCGGCCACGCATTGCCCACCCAGAAAAACGCGGACGCGCTTGGCGCAGTCTTCCATCAGCACATCCTTGTCGGCCAGTGTTGCTGCCTTGTTGATGATCATGCGGAACCTCTTGGTTGTGCGACCCAAATTTGCAGTCTGCGGCGAGCATCAGCCAGCCATGTCCAGACGCCGGCGCAGATCTTCGATCTGATCCATGAGCTCCAGCGCCAGGGCGATGCCGGGCACGTTGAGATCCAGATCCTGTTGCAGGTGCAAGGCAGTGTGCACGCGGCGCAAATGCATGGTGCGAAACTGCCATGCCTCGGCCCGGCCCTCGTTTTCGGGCTCGATGATGCCGTGTTCCACCAGCAGCGTGACCCACTCGGCGTGCACGCCGCAGGAGCGGCACAGCTGCCCGAGCGACACCGTTTCCTGCTGGCCAATCACCTGGCATTCAGCGATTTGTTGGTTGTCTGCCACCATGGTCATACTCCGAGGCCAGCGCGCGGGTTGAAGGCCATGCGCGCGGCCATTTGCTGATACAGTTCGCGCGCGTCGGCATCATCAGCCGGCGGCAGGACGATGCGCAGCACCGCATATAAATCACCGGGTTGCTCGCCCGGTATGCCACGACCCCGCAGGCGCAGCCGCCGGCCGCTGTTGGAGCCGGCCGGGATGCGCAGATCCACCGGCCCTGCCGGAGTCGGCGCCTGCACGGTGGCACCGAGTGCCGCCTCCCAGGGGGCAACCGGCAGCTCCAGCACGAGATCGCTGCCGTCGAGGCGAAACAGGGGGTGCGCCCGGAACGCGATTTCCAAATACAAGTCTCCGGCCTCGCCATCGCCCATGCCGGGCATGCCCTGGCCCGCGAGGCGCAGCATTTGCCCGGCCCGGATGCCCTTGGGGATGGTCACATTGAGCGTGCGCTCGCGATTGACTACGCGGCCATCGGCGGCAATCTCCGGCGCGCGCAGGGTGACGGCGCGCCGCCCGCCGGTGAATGCGTCCTCCAGATCGAGTTCCACCTGAGCGACATGATCGCGGCCACGCATGCCGCCCTGGGCGCGGGCGCCGCGCGCTGCGTAGGCACGCCCGCCCATGCCGTCGCCGAAAATCGAGCGGAAGAAATCGCTGAAATCGGCGGCATCGGCCTCGGTATAGCCGCCGCCGTGGAAATCGAAGCCGCCATCAGGCCGAGCGCCTGCCGACGCGCCTTCGGCGCCCAGCTGATCGTAGGTGGCGCGTTTTTCCGGATCGCGCAGCACTTCATAGGCTTCGCTTACATTCTTGAAGTTCTCCTCGGCGTCGGGCTCCTTGTTCACGTCCGGATGATACTTGCGCGCCAGCTTGCGATAAGCACGCTTGATCTCGTCCACCGAGGCATCGCGCGCCACGCCGAGTGTCTGGTAATAATCCTTGTATTGCATGGGCCTGTGCTGTCCGGACAAGAAT
>DATGUT010000140.1:0-5104 GCA_035301185.1 Salinisphaeraceae bacterium | reverse complement strand
CGCCGCATGGTGGTGCAATAGCGCTGGCAGCGCCTGCGCCAGCGGGTTCGGGTGGCGCAGGCGGGATGCGACGCTGTCCAGGGCGCGCTGTATGCCGTCTGCCTGCGCATAGGCGGCGATGACCCGATCCAGACCTTGCAGGCGTCGCGCCGGCATGGGCGCATGCGTCGGCCATTCTGCACGAGCCCGCGCCACCATGGCCTGCGCGCTGCTGGCCAGCGACTGGTCACTGTATTGCGGCCAGCGGCGGGCGAGACAGTAGTCGAAGCCGATATCCACCAGAATGCCGGCATAGCGTCGCAGCGGGGGCGCAAACTGCTGTTTCAGTTCGGCGGTAATGGGGTGCCGGTCGGTGAAACTGTCAATGCTGCGATGCAGACGGATGCCGGCTTCGGTATAGGCATCCAGACGGCCCTCGAGTCGGCCCTTGACCATGTCGCCCAGGATTTGTCCAGCGGCAGACGTATGGCTTGTTTCCGCGAGGTAAAGGTGGGCGAGAAGATTCATGCGAGTGTATGCGCGCCCAAGGGTAATTGCCCTTGGGTGGCGTCAAGCAATGGCAGTGCCGACTAATGCTGGCACGGGCTGCTGACGGCGTCGCCGCCGCCAGCAGCCCTGTTCCATGTCAGCCTTTGAGCCGGCAGGCAGTTGTCACGGCTGCCGTCGCTCAAGATTCATCCTGTACCGTTGCCAGCGATTTTTTCCCTTCCGGCGCGGTGCTGTCTGCAGCAGCAGCAGATTTTTTTGCCTGACTCGGCCGTGTCTCGACCTGCTGCAGGCGCGAGCCAGCTGATTGTTGCCGGTCGTCGGCGGATTGGGTCGCGCCTGCGTCGCTCTTGTCTGCGGCTTTATCACTCGGCTCGTGCGCGCTCCGCTTGTCAGTTGTGCCTGCCCGCGTCGTCTCGGACGCGGCTGCTTCCGTTGCGGCGGGGCGCCTTGCGCTCGCCTGCGGTTTGCCGTTCTCGTTCTTGCTCGGCTTCGCTTGCGGCTGGTGCGAACCCGTTGCGGCATCGCTTGTGCTGCTGGCCGCTTTTGATGAGTTCGCCGCGGTGGCGGATGCAGTCTTGTCGGATGTCGACGAGTGCTCGGCCGGAGTGGGCTGCTCGCTGCCTTTATCTGCCGCTACCTGGGCAGGTGCTTGTGCACCGCCGGCGCCGGATTGCTTTTTGTCTGCGGCGGCGGAGGCTGCCTGCTTCGAGTCGCCGCTGGGCGGGGCAGCACCGGCCTGCGATTTGTCATGTTGCGCGCGCGCCGGCTTTTTGTTGTTGCCCTTGCCATCGTCACCAGTGTCTTTTTTGGGTGCGCTGTCTTGCGGGGCGGCTTGCTGGCTGTCGTTGCTGTTGTGGACAGTTTCCCGTGGCTTGTCATTCGCGTCTGCTCGGGCAGCTTGCTTGGGCTGATCAGTTTTTTGCTCATTCGTGGCGGTTGTGGGCGCCTCGGCCGCAGTATTGTTGGCCTTGGCGTCGCCCGTGGTCTGGCCGTTGTCGCGGTTGTTGCCAGCCGAGTTCCGGCGCCGGTTGCGCCCGCCACGACGCCCGCGTCCGCCGCGGCGCCGACGCCGGCTGCTGCGGCCGCCCTGGTCATTGTTCGGGCCATTGCCGGACGCGTTGCTGCCGGCATTGGCGCCCTGGGTTGTCGCCTCGGCATTGTCATCGCCAGCCTGTGTTGTCTTGGCTGCAGTGCGATGTGGCTGCCTGCGGTTGTCGCGTTCTGCCCGGGCGCCGGCACTGCGTTGTCGATTGCGCCCGCGGCCGCCACGCTGGCTGCGACTGCCACTCTTGCGCTCATCGTCCTGCGATTTGCTGTCCTGGCTGCGATTTTTCCCGGCAGCATTGCCGTGCATGCGCTGTGGGCGTGATTTATGCACCAGCCTGTCACTGCTGCCGCGTTGTTCGCTGCGCCGGCTCTGCGCATTGCGCGTGGCTGCTGCCGGCTTGTTGTCTTGAGTCGCACCGGCGGCCAGGCCGAGGAGTTGCCTGATGGCCAGCCACAGTTGATTGAGCGCCTCGCCTACAGTGGGCACGGCTGTCATTGGCGCGCTCGCCGGCGTTGCGCCTGCCGGGCTCGGCTGCGGCGGCGCATTGGTGCGCGCAATGCGTGTCACTGCCGGTTTTTCCGACGTGCGGGCGGCGGTGGAGCCGTGTTCCGGTTCTATCGGCGCATCTATTTCCACGGTGGTGTCGATGCGGTGGCTCGCAGCCGAACTTTCGCCCGCCTTGAGCTGATCGTCGCGGATACGCTTGATTTCGTAGTGCGGCGTATCCAGTGTGGAATTGGGGATGAGGGTGATTTCGCTGTGCGAGCGCTTTTGTATGTCGGCGATTTCATCGCGTTTTTCGTTGAGCAGGAAGCTGGCGGCATCAATCGGCAATTGTGCGATGACGCGGCCGGTGGTCGGCTTCATCGCCTCTTCCTCGAGCAGGCGCAGAATCGACAATGACAGCGACTCCACGCTGCGGATGATGCCGCGCCCGAGACAGCGCGGGCAGGTGTGGCTGGAATACTCGCCCAAGGACGGTTTGAGGCGCTGGCGCGACATCTCCAGCAGCCCAAAGCGCGATATGCGTCCGATCTGGATGCGGGCGCGGTCGACCTTGGCAGACTGTTTCAGCCGGTTTTCGATCTCGCGCTGATTCTTGCTGTTGTCCATGTCGATGAAATCGATCACGACCAGGCCGCCGAGATCGCGCAGGCGCAGTTGTCGGGTGATTTCGTCAGCCGCTTCGAGATTGGTGTTGAAGGCGGTTTCCTCGATGTTGCCGCCCTTGGTGGCCTTTGCCGAGTTGATGTCGATCGTGGTCATCGCTTCGGTGTGGTCGATGACCAGCGCGCCGCCGGAGGGCAGGGTGACCTCCCGTTCGAAGGCGCTTTCGATCTGCGATTCGACCTGGAAGCGCGAAAACAGCGGTGTGGCTTCAGTGTAATGCTTGAGCTTGTGCAGGCTGCCGGGCATCACGTGTTGCATGAACTCGTGCCCGATATCGTAGATGTCCTGCTGGTCGATCAGTACTTCGCCGATGTCGTCGCGTAGATAGTCGCGCAGCGCGCGGATGATGACGTTGGACTCCTGATAAATCAGAAACGGCGCCTTGCGTTCGCCGGCGGCCTTGCCGATCGCCTGCCAGACCTGCACCAGATAGTCCAAGTCCCATTGCAGCTCCTCGGCCGAGCGGCCGACACCAGCGGTGCGCACGATGACGCCCATGCCGTTGGCGACGCGCACGTCGTTGAGCACGGCGCGCAGTTCTTCGCGGTCCTCGCCGGTGATGCGCCGTGACACACCGCCGGCGCGCGGATTGTTGGGCATGAGCACCAGATAGCGTCCGGCCAGGCTGACGTAGGTGGTCAGCGCTGCCCCCTTGTTGCCGCGCTCTTCTTTTTCCACCTGAACGATGACTTCTTGGCCCTCGCTCAGGTTGCCGGCCTTGCCCTTGCCATTGTTCTTGTCGGCTCCGTTCTTGCCGGCCAGATATTCCGGTGCGACTTCCTTCAGCGGTAGAAAACCGTGGCGATTGCCGCCGTAATCGACGAATGCCGCCTCTAGGCTGGGTTCGACGCGAGTGATGCGGCCTTTGTAGACATTGGCCTTGCGCTGTTCGCGATTGCCAACTTCAATATCTAAATCATGCAGCCTTTGACCGTCGACGATGGCAACACGCAGTTCTTCGGGCTGCGTGGCATTGATGAGAATACGTTTCATGAAAAAAATTCCTGAATGGCGCTCGACCGTGCTTGCCGGCACTCACGCCGGCGCGATGCGCGCCAGGGCGATGGTGCGGATTCGTCAAACAACGCATGTGGGTACGGGAGCGCATGATAAAATGATCTAAAATTGTTTTAGCTGCACGCTGGCGGTGTTGATCCCCGTGCCAGTGTCAGACTATGCAGCCCACGGCTGAGCGTGGGCGATAACAGCAGACTGAGCGCTGCGGCATTCGGTCGGGAAAGGCGTCGACCACGCCAAGAATACAGGCTCAACCCTTCGGAGTTTAATCTGTCTGAGACGCGTCCTCAAGTTCGTTATGTATCTGTGACAGCACAGGATGCGGGCATGCGGCTGGACAACTACCTGCTGCGCCTGCTAAAGAGTGTGCCGAAGTCGCATGTTTATCGCATAGTGCGCAGTGGTGAAGTGCGCGTGAACCGCAGTCGTGCAAAACCGGGTACGCGCCTGGCTGAGCATGACCAGGTGCGCGTGCCGCCGGTGCGCCGTCGCGAGCGCGGCCAGGCGCCGCGGCCGCCGGATGCGCTCAAGGCAAAGGTGCAGGCCGCCATCGTCGCGGAAACCGACGACTGGATCGTGTTCAACAAGCCGCCCGGATTGGCTGTGCACGGCGGCAGCGGCCTCATGTTCGGCCTGATCGAAGTGTTGCGCGCCATGCGCCCGGATGCATGGGTGGAACTGGTGCATCGTCTGGATCGCCAGACCAGCGGCTGCCTGCTGGTGGCAAAATCGCGCGCCACTCTGGCAGAGCTGCGCAGCGGCCTGCGTGCGCCTGGCTGTGAAAAGCATTACCTGGCGCTGGTGGAAGGTCACTGGCAGGGTGGCCGGCGCCGCGTGGATGCGCCGCTGACACGCGATCGCGAGCGTGGCGGAGAGCGCATGGTCGAGATCGATCATGCGCACGGCAAGCGTGCACTTTCAGAGTTTTCGCCGCTGCGGCACCTGGCCGCTGCCACGTTGATGGCGGTGCGCATCCGCACCGGACGCACGCACCAGATTCGGGTGCACGCCGCGCATTGTGGCCATCCGCTCGCTGCCGATGCAAAATATGGGGCCAATGCACGCGCGGCATATTGGCGCGAATGCGGTCTGCAGCGCATGTTTCTGCATGCCGCTCGCATCGACATGCCGCGGAATGACGCACGTTTCCGGGTTGTGGCACCGCTGGCTGATGATCTGGCCCGTGTGCTTGAGCAATTGGGTGCGGCCGACGCGCTTGACGACTGGGTCTGAAGACATGACAACTTCCAGCTCGACTCTGCCTTATGAACTGCTGATCTTCGACTGGGATGGCACGCTCATGGATTCCGCCGGCGAAATTGTGGCGGTGATGCAGAAGGCCATTCAGGAGACAGGCCTGCCAGAGCGCTCGCCCGACCA
>DATGUT010000139.1:0-5304 GCA_035301185.1 Salinisphaeraceae bacterium | reverse complement strand
CGCATGTTCACCTCGCGCGCCGAGCATCGCCTGCTGCTGCGCGAGGACAACGCCGATTTGCGCCTGACGCCAATCGCGCGCGAGCTGGGCCTGATCGACGAGCAGCGCTGGGCCATGTTCAGCGCCAAGCGCGCGGCGGTGGCGACCGAGCAAGAGCGTTTGCAGGGTCTGGTGGTGAAACCACAGGACTGCGGCGTTGATCATGGCAGAGCCCTGCTTGGCGCACCCCTGAAGGAGGCCACACGGGCGCCCGATCTGCTGCGCCGGCCGGGTATTGGCTATGCGCAGTTGGCTTCGGTCATTGGTCTGCCGGAATTGCCGGACGATGACATCCAGGCCGAGCAAATCATCGAGCAGATCGAAGTACAGGCCATATACAGCGGCTATATCGAACGGCAAAGCGCCGAAATCGAACGCCAGCGTGCCTATGAAGAGACGGCATTGCCTGCCGCATTGGATTATGCGAGTGTCAGCGGCCTGTCCAGGGAAGTGCAGAGCCGGCTGGCCGAGGTGCGCCCGGCGACCCTGGGCCAGGCGGGGCGCGTACCCGGTGTTACCCCGGCAGCCGTGTCGCTGCTGCTGGTGCATTTGAAAAAAACGGGCCAGCATTTGCAGAAAAGCGCATGAGCCGGATGCAGGCCATAAAAAAGCCGCGGCTTCATGACAAAGCCGCGGCTTTCCATTACGGTATCAGAAAATCTAAACGACTTGAGCGTCCTTGATCTTCAGGTGTCCCGATGCAGTGCCGACCGCAGCAAGCGGTACGGCCAGCAGTGCCGACAGCACGGCCGAGGCAATCAGTGCACCGTTGATGTCCGTCGTGGTCACGAACTCGTTCATCAGCGTGGAGCCGAGGAAAACGAACGAAACCAAGGCCATCAGAACACCAAAAATGATGCCGAATGCGACCAGAAAATCACGAATAGCAACCATGAGGATACCTCCATCCATCTGTTGTGAGACAAGGAGCCGGAAAGAGCCGAAGGGGCGCGCGCCCGATGCTGCGACGCAACATAAGTATAGGGGCGCAAGGGCTGTTTTTCAAGGGTTGCGGGCATGGAAAAGCGTATTTTTACAGCATGTTAAGTCATATTGTGGTATGTGTTCAATATTTTTGAACACATTGTTGCGTGGGGCTGTGCAGGAGGCCGAAACCCCATGATTCTTCTGGGCACGGGTGCTCGGAGCCATTAGTGGAGGAATGGACGTATGGCCAAAACTTTGGGTGCAAGACGCGTGGGGCCAGGCTGGCTGCCGCCACGTCGCTATGGGGTCTATATCATCTGTGTGACGCTGAGCGTTTTATCCTTCCTTGGGTTGTGGCTCAGTCCATGGTTGTGGCTGCCGCTGGTGTTGTTTGGCCCCTTGGCGGCACTCGGCACTTGGGATTTGCTGCAACAGCGGCGCACGGTGAGCCGCAATTATCCGATCATGGCGCATTTCCGCTACCAGCTGGAGTCGATCGGGCCGGAAATTCGCCAGTATTTCGTGGAACGGGACACCGAAGAGTGGCCATTCTCGCGCGAGCAGCGCTCGCTGGTCTATCAGCGAGCCAAGAATGTGCGCGACAGCAAGCCCTTCGGCACTTTGCTCAATCTCTATCAGGACGACTACGAGTGGTTGGGCCCGTCGCTGCATCCGGCGGCGGTGCCGGCGCATGATTTTCGCGTCGCGGTAGGCACGGATCGCAAGCAGCCGTATGTGGCGAGTGTGCTGAATATTTCCGCCATGAGCTTCGGCGCGTTGTCGGGCAATGCCATCACGGCGCTCAATATTGGCGCGCGCATGGGCGGGTTTTATCACGACACCGGTGAAGGGTCGATATCGCCTTACCATCGCCGGGGTGGTGATCTAGTGTGGCAGATTGGATCGGGGTATTTCGGCTGTCGCCAGCCGGATGGCAGCTTCGACGAGCAGCTGTTTGCCGAAAACGCCGCGGCCGAACAGGTCAAGATGATCGAGATCAAGCTGTCGCAAGGCGCCAAGCCGGGCCATGGTGGCGTACTGCCCGGGGCCAAGGTGACACCGGAAATTGCGGCAACCCGCGGCGTGCCCGTGGGCAAGACCGTGGTTTCGCCGGCCAGCCATACGGCTTTTGACACGCCGCTGGAGCTGATGGCGTTCATCAGCCGCCTGCGCGAGTTGTCCGGCGACAAACCAGTGGGCTTCAAGCTTGCACTGGGTCACCCCTGGGAGTGGTTCGGCCTGGTCAAGGCCATGCTGGAAACCGGCGTGCATCCGGATTTCATTGTCGTCGATGGCGGCGAGGGCGGCACCGGCGCCTCACCAATCGAATTCACCAACCGACTGGGCACGCCGCTGCGTGAAGCGCTGATCATGGTGCACAATACGCTGGTCGGCACCAACCTGCGCCAGCATGTCCGCGTCGGCGCGGCGGGCAAGGTCGTATCCGCGTTCGACATGGCCCGGGTCATGGCCATGGGCGCGGACTGGTGCAATGCCGGTCGCGGCTTCATGTTCTCGCTGGGCTGCATCCAGGCGCGCCAATGCCATACCGGCCGCTGCCCCAGTGGTGTCGCCACCCAGGATGCGCGTCGCAGCCATCATCTGGATGTCGAGGACAAAAGTAGGCGCGTGCGCAATTTCCATCACAACACACTCAAGGCATTGGCGGAAATGATTGCTGCTTCGGGCCTTGCTGACCCATCACAACTGGGGCCGCAGCATGTATTGTCGCGCGTCTCGTCCAACGAGATCCGCTCCTATGCCGAGCTGTACCGCTTTTTGCAACCCGGGGCGTTGATCGACGGCAGTGAACTGCATGGCACTTACCGCCAGTTCTGGGACAGCGCGCGCCCGGACACATTCGATCCGCCGGTTGCGCGCTAATGGGCGGGCGACAGGTGGCAGTCGGCAGCGTGCCTGCATAAGGTAGTATTCGGCCATGAAGCCGCATTCAATGTCTTCCTGGCGGTACCGGATCAGGGTGCGCCGGCGGCGCCATTGTGCCGGCGGTCGTGGCCCCGCATGAGTGCCATCGAACGCTTGAGCAGCCTTGTTCTGCCCGGCAACGGCTGGCTGTGGCTTGTCCTCGTGTTGGTGGAGGGCACGGCCCTGGCCGCTGCCGTTCATGCCCTGCTCAACAAGAAGCAGCCGAGCACAGCCTTTGGCTGGATCGGCGTTTCGCTGCTGTTTCCGCCGCTCGGGCCGTTGCTGTATTACATGTTCGGCATCAACCGGGTGCGCATGGCGGCCCAGCGCCTGGATCGGCAGTCGCGGTACGGCCTGGATGCCCATCGCCCGGGCGCTCATGCCCAGGTGCGCGATTATCGGGGCCGGATCAGCGACGGGCAGCTCATGCTGGCCGCAGCCGGCGACCGTCTGTCACCCTGGCCGCTGGTGTTTGGCAACACGCTGCGGCCGCTGCGCAATGGTGAGCAGGCCTACCCGCCCATGCTGGAGGCGATTGAGCGCGCGCAAAGCTTCGTCTATCTGAGCACTTACATTTTCGAGAGCAATACTGTCGGCCAGCGCTTCATCGATGCGCTGGGCAGGGCGATCGAGCGCGGCGTGGACGTGCGCGTGCTGCTGGATGGCATCGGTGCGTATTATCATCGGCCCAGCCCGCAATGGGCGCTGCGCAGCCGCGGCGTCAACGTCGCGCGCTTTCTGCCGCCCAGGCTGCTGCCGCCTTCGCTGCAGCTGAATTTGCGCAATCACCGCAAGATTCTGGTCACCGATGGCACCGTGGCCTTTACCGGCGGCATGAATATCGGTGACCGCCATCTGCCCAGTCGCGGCGGCATCAAGGACATGCATTTTCGCTTGACTGGGCCCATCGTGCGCCAGATCGAGGCGGTTTTCCTCTCCGACTGGGCCTTTGTCACCGGTGAGCAGGTTCCGATCAGCAGTCCGCGCCAGAATGTTGGCCCTGGCGGCGTGGCCTGCCGCTGTCTTGCCGGCGCCCCGATTCGCGATGTCGAGCGCCTGGCCATCATGTTGGTGACGGCGGCAGCGGCAGCGCGTTCGCGTATCCTGATCATGACGCCATATTTTTTGCCGTCGGATCGGCTGGTCGGCGTTTTGCAGGCGGCGGCGCTGCGGGGCATCGAAGTAGTCATTGTCCTGCCGGCGCGCAACAATCTGCCTTATGTCGGCTGGGCGGCACACCATGGCTTGGCAGAACTGCTCAAGCGCGGCGTCAAGGTGTTTTACCAGCCGCCGCCATTTGCCCACACCAAGCTGTTTGTAGTTGATGATGAGTATGCCTTGGTCGGTTCGCCGAATATCGATCCGCGCAGCCTGCGGCTGAATTTCGAATTGGCCGTGGAAGTCTATGACCGCGCCAGCGCGGCCCAGTTTGCGGAACATATCCGCGCGGCTGCTGCCGAGAGCACGGCATGCTCGCTTGCTGATCTCGAAGCGCGAAGCTTCCTGACGCGGCTGCGGGATTCCTTTTTCTGGCTGTTCTCGCCGTATATGTGAAGCAGCAGCGGCCGGCTATTACGCCTGCGCGCATGCACTCACTGCGTCGCGCAGGGCCGGTGTCAGGCTGACCCGCATTTGCACCGGCAGATGGTCGGACAGCTGCACGTCGAGCACATGCGCCTCGTGCACGTGAATATCCGGCGTCACCAGAATATGGTCGATGCAACGGCGCGGACGCCAGCTCGGAAAAGTGGGCTGTGCTAGTTGATACACCTGCAGGTTGCTGGCGGCGAGCGCACTGTCGGTGGCCAGCTGTCTGGCGCTGCAATTGGTATCGCCCATGATGACCACATGCTCGTCGTCGGCAACCAAGGCACAAATGGCCGCGAGCTGCTGGTTGCGGCTGTGCGCCGTCAACGAGAGATGAGTCACCACCACCGTCAGTGCATGTTCCGGGTTGCCGAAGCGCGCAATCAGTGCGCCGCGCCCCGGAATTCGCCCCGGCAACTTGTGTTCTTCGACCGTGAATGGCTTGTGCCGCGCCAACAGACCCAGCCCGTGCTGAGCCAGTTGCCCCAAGTCGCGGTTGACTTGGGTGTGCCAGAAGGCGAATCCGGCTTCCTGCGCCAGCCATTCGAGCTGGTTGATGTAACCACTGCGGTGGCTGCCGGCATCAAGCTCCTGCAAGCCGACGAAATCGTAATCGGCGATCAGCTCGGCAATGCGGGCGAGATTGTCATGCACCTGCTGGCTTGGCAGCAGATGGCGCCAGCCGCGGGTGATGTATTCGCGATAGCGTTTGGTGCCGATGCCTACCTGCATGTTGAAACTCATGAACGACAGGGCATTGTCGCCAAGGCGGGGGCTCATCGGTAGAGTGGGAAATTCAGAAACATTGCGCTAATAGCCTACCAT